>CAYRBS010000595.1:0-1264 GCA_964422335.1 uncultured Mariniphaga sp.
AAGAAGAATTATTGAACTGGTACAGAAACCAACCGGAGGAATCCAAAACCGTTCCGGATATCAACGGACACATTCACACACCCCACTCGTTCAGTGCCTTCTCAGATATTGAACTGCCTTTTCAGATGGCTAAAACAGAAGGCATCAGCGTATTGGGCATCAACGACTTTTACACAACCGACGGCTATGGAGAGTTTGCACAACTGGCTCAAAAGTACCATGTATTTCCGCTGTTTAATATTGAATTTATGGCACTGCAAAACGATTTGCAGCAGGCGGGAATCCGCGTGAACGACCCGAACAATCCCGGCCGTACCTACTTTAGCGGGAAAGGGTTGCGTTATCCGGTACAAATGAGCAACGAATCGGAAGCAGCAATAAAAAAACTTCAGCAGGAAAGCAACCAACAGACTTACCAAATGGTTGAAAAGCTGAACGCCTTTTTTGCTGAAAATCAGATCGATTTGCATTTTGATGCTGCCGAACTGCACAAAAAACTGGCAAAAGAACTGTTCCGCGAACGGCACATTGCCCAGGCCCTCCGCCAAATTATTTTCGAAAAAGAAAACACCCAGGACGGGAGAAAACGTTTGTTTGAAAAAATCTTCTCAGGGAAAGAGCTAAAAGCACCCCTGGGGAAAATGGCTATGGTGGAAAATGAAATCCGGAGCAACCTGCTTAAGGCTGGTGGCGCAGCCTATGTGCAGGAAAGTAAGGATGCATTCCTCTCGCTTGAGCAGGTAATGGATATCATTACCGATGCCGGTGGAATTCCCTGCTACCCGGTCCTGCTCGACGACGCAAAAGGAAACTTCACCGATTTTGAAGCCGACAAGGAAAAACTGCTGCAAACTTTCAGGGAAAAAGATATCTGGGCAGTGGAATTGATTCCGGGGCGCAACGATTATCAAATCCTGAAAGATTTTGTGAACTATTTTCATAAAAACGAATTTGTGATCACTTTCGGCACGGAACACAACACCCCGCAAATCGACCCGCTGAAAGCAACCTGTCGCGGCGGCGTGGATCTGGATGATGAACTGAAACAAATTAATTACGAAGGGGCTGCCATCATTGCCGCACACCAGTATTTGCAGGCCAATGGAAAAGAAGGTTACCTGAAAGGGAAAAAAGCTAAAACGAATGAAAAACAGCAATTCGCCGAGCTGGGGAAAGCCGTGATTGCATATTTTCAAAAAGATTAAACAGATGAAGCCGGAAATAAAAGATTTAATTGACGTTTCAAGATTTTACGGGCAAAAAA
>CAYRBS010000596.1:0-1263 GCA_964422335.1 uncultured Mariniphaga sp.
ACTTTCGAATTTAGAAATTTTCCTTCAGAAATTAACTCTAATTTAGCTTTAATCGACTATAATTCCACCGTTTCAGTAACGCCATCGGTTGTAACGGTTACTTCTTTATCACATTCACCCTCGCCATAATCGATTACCGTCGAACTTTCTGCGGTTGTAATCTCCACTACGCCACTTACCGCATAAAAACATCCGTTTTTGTAAATAAGCGGTGTGGTTATTTCGAAGGAATATTCCACCCCGTCGCGGTTTACCCCCGAGCCTGAACCGGTAACCGACCACACATCGTCTGAAAACCGGAAGGTTTCGTTCCCTTCAACCTGTTCACTTATCTTTTCACAATCCCAACTCATTTCAGAATCGTCGGAGTAAACCAGTTTTCCTCCCGTTACTTTTTTCGTAAATGATAGGTTACCGTTTTCATTCTCCCCGTTATTTAAAATGGTTTTGGTTCCCTCCAGCTTGTTGTCATTGAAATAGTAATTTTCAAAAGAAATTTCGCGGAATGAACCTTCGTTACGCCACCAGTCGGAAAGCGTAATATGAATTTTCCCCCGACGGGTATTTCCAAAAAAAGTTTCGCAGTTTTCTTCTCCGTAATCCAGCGTCCAGCTTCTGGGCCAAAACTCACCGGTTTCATTTTCATGAACGGTAACCGTTAAGCAAGTTTCCAATTCAGCCGACTTCAGTTCATCTTCATCGCCACTGGTGATTTCTTCTTCAGCAGCCATTTCAAATGCATTGAAAAGAGCCACGTAGTCTTTGGCGGTTGTTTTTGATGTTGCATCTTCCATTTCATTTTTATCGCAAGACCCCAGCAGGGCCAACCCGGTCACTAATGTGGCCAACACAACTAATTTTCCTGATTTTCTCATGACTTTACTGTTTTTGTGAATAAAAGTTATTAATTACTCAGACACCACACAAATAGAAAACTTGCGCGGTGTACAAAAAATTGTATGAATTATTCAGATTGGTGTCCGGTTAAAACTTTCAATCGGAGTTTAATCAAGGGGTTTCAATTTCAATAAGGCACGGATTTTATTGCTTTTTAGTTTTGCCGGTTTTTAACCAGCACAACATTTCTGGTAGTTCCATTTTCGAATGTTGCTCTGAGAACAGATGTTCCATCCGCTCCATTCATATTAATAACTGCATTGGAAAGGTTATTTAATGGTTTCGCCAACAATAATTTACCGGCCATGTCAAAAATTTCGACGCCTGCCAGCGGTTTCGAAGAATGAATTTGAATTTTATCCTGAA
>CAYRBS010000597.1:0-1262 GCA_964422335.1 uncultured Mariniphaga sp.
CCCCCGGTGTCTCCTTTCCAAACCCATTTCCGGTGATTTCCCGCCATCTCCTGTTCAGGTGCATTTTGCCGGTGCGCTTTCCACATAGCTGTTACAAAAGGATCGAATGTTTTGGTTTCGCCGGACGGACGGGGATGATTTCCGCGGGCTTCCTTGTAGGGATCATCTTCCCGCATCCAGCGGTCAACGTAATCGAAATGGGCATCATGCCCCCAACGTTTTATCGCTTTCATGTAACGGGCGGCAAGGGCGGTTCCGGTCCATGCAACGGCATTGCAGCAAACCCGGTAACTTTCGGATGTCTTGTCCCACTTCTCCCACTGCTCCGGCGGTTTTTCCTCGTACGTGTCCCGCTTGCCGTGGTGCATTATCATTTGCCAAAGCGCAGTTTGCCCGAACCAGCCTTTCCCGTAATAGGTTTGTGTATCTTCCTGGAAAAATGCCGTTTCCGGCAATTCTGTCAGTTGAGGATTATCGAGCATTATGCCGGCAAAAAGAATGGGCCATTTCCGTCCGCTGGAATGTCCACCCCCCTCGTTCCACCTTCCGCCATTCATGGCTAATCCGTAAAGGTCAATTCCACGTTGAATCATCAAAATTGTCAACCGTTCTTTTTGTTCCTGCGGCACATCCAACGAAAGCATCAAGCTGGCTATGGATACCAATCGTGCATATTCGCGGCCATAGTTGGGCTGGTTTTCATTGGGCACCAACTCCTGCTGCGACCAGCTCAACAGGTGGTCGATCCACGGGCGCTGAAAATACCGCTCAAACTCTTCCCAGGAAGGAACTTCCCCGGCAGGCTGAAGTTTGGGCAGCAAATCCCATTGAATATCGTCAGCCGAAAAAAGGGGTTTTTCGGTTCCCGCATACGGTGGACGAAATGCCCCGGCAGGCGGCACTTCGTCGAGACAAGTAAGCACCGCCGCAGTTTTCATCACAGTCTGACATTTTTGCTCACGTTCAGGCAGTATTTTTTTGCAGAAATTATCCACCGGCAAATCTGTATTGCTTATGGATGAGATCAGCGAAAGATTGGTTTCGAGTTGCAGTGGCAGGGTTACACAACCATCCAGGTCAAATGCACCTCCCCGCGAATCGTAACTTTGCGTATGGCCGGCCTTCAGTACAATGGCCGAACCATTGCGCATGGTTGTATCGGTTTTCAGGCTGGTATCGTTCCAGTGGTTAATGCTGATATTTGAACTATCTGCAGAAACAGGACCGGGGGCAGGTGTTATTTTCACGATGGTTACCGGACC
>CAYRBS010000598.1:0-1262 GCA_964422335.1 uncultured Mariniphaga sp.
CAATCCCAACGATAAGCAATCCCGCGTTAATATGACCATCAAAGCCAGCCTCGACGGTGGTCATACATGGCCAGAAATGAATCAGGTTTTGTTAAACGAAAACCAGGGTTTTGGCTATTCCTGCATGACCATGGTGGATGAAAGCACGGTAGGAATTCTGTACGAAGGAGCAAAAGAGCTTTATTTTCAGAAGATTTCTGTTGAAGATATTTTCAGAAAAAAATGAAATGATAATTTAGAGTTTTTTTGGTTTTTGTGATTTAATGGTCTGGATCTTTTGCCTAAATAATAAGAAATCACAAGAAATTAAAATGATACAATAATGCAAACTAAAAAATTTGAAGGACTGATAGCTGCGCCGTTTGCTCCCATGGATGAACAGGGTTCTGTGGTTTACGGGCGCATTCCGGCTTATTACAATTTTTTGAAAAAGAATAAAGTGGTTGGTGCGTTTATCAACGGATCCACCGGCGAGGGAGTTTCGCTCACTCAAAAAGAAAGGATGAAAATTACGGAGCAGTGGGTAGCCAGCGCCAAAGAAAATCCATCGGTGAAAATCATTAACCTGGTGGGCGGCACTTCGTATGTTGAATGTATTGAAAATGCACAGCATTCGGCTGAAACCGGCGTTGATGCCATTGCCTTGCTGGCGCCTTACTACTTTAAACCATCTGAAGCCGGACAATTGGCAGAGTTTGTAGCCCACGTGGCAGAAACCGTTCCGCAACTGCCGGTTTACTTTTATCACATTCCCGTACTCACGGGGTGTTATCTGCCTATGCACGATTTCCTGAAAGAAGCGGCGCCAGTCATTCCAAACCTGGCCGGAATCAAATACACCCACGAAGATTTTATGGATTTTCAGGATTGCATTAATTTTATGGAAGGCAAATACGATATGCTCTGGGGACGAGACGAAACGCTGCTTTCAGCACTGGTGCTGGGAATCAGAAGCGGCGTGGGAAGCACCTACAATTTTGCTGCTCCGCTTTACTACCAGTTAATTGAAGCCTTTGATAACGGTAATCTCCTTCTTGCCCGGCAATTGCAGCAAAAAGCCATCAACATGATTCGCCTGCTGGGGAAATACGGTGGTATTGCTACCGGGAAAGCTTTTATGCGCTATTTGGGCTTCGACTGCGGAGAGTTCCGTTCACCCATAAAAAACATGAGCAGTGAAGATTATAAGAAATTTACGGAAGACGTTAAAGCGCTGGCGATGGAGGAAGAGTTCTCAAAAATTAACTTTTGACGTTGTCAGG
>CAYRBS010000599.1:0-1261 GCA_964422335.1 uncultured Mariniphaga sp.
ATAATTTCTCTGGCATGGGCATGAATATTGAACTTTTCTTTTGTTCCTCCAAACCCAGCTCTGCTGAGGTTTTCCAGCCTTTCAGGGTCAGTTAGCAGTTCAGTCCAGGTTTCACTTAGTTTTTCGGGTGAATTGGGCAAATAAGAAACTCCCCCACCCGACAATTCGATAATCTCGGGAAACGCGCCCAGTGCCGGCTGCACCACCGGAACACCTGAAGCCATCGATTCCAGCAGGTAAATCCCAAAAGCCTCGCCCATTCGCACCGGAACGGAAACCAGCACTACTTTTTTAAAAAATTCATGAATGGCTTCGTCTTCAAAATCGGGCAATATTTCAAAGAATTCGTACAGTCCGTTTTCCTTCAGCTTACGTTTTTGTTGTTTAATGAATTTGGAGTCGTCGCCGGTTGAGCCACCCGTGGCAATGAGTTTCACATCTTCGAAACCCGGTTTCTTTTTCAGATCGATAAACGCATCCACCACTATATCAAAACCGTTTTCGTGGCACATCCGGGAAATGTAACCCACATTCCGGGGTTTTTCTTTGGGTGAAATGAACGTGTAATCTTCCACTTCAACGCCCAGATGAATGGTTTGCACTTTATCTGCCGGAAGTTGCATGCGCTCCTTCATTTTTTCGCCAAAAAAATCACTAACAGCCACCAGGGCATCTACATCTTCGGCGCGGGAGTGCATCAGTTTCCAGATTTTTTCCTGATACGGAGGATGGACAGCATCTACCCATACATCTTCGTCCTGAAGTGAGCAAACCACCGGAACGCCCACTTTTTCTTTCAGCCGCCTGGCGAGGCCCAGCAGCAGGGCATTGGAAAGATGAATGACATCGGGCTTGCAGTGTTCGGCAATCCAGTTCACCATGTGTTCCAGTTCCTGTTTCTGATCGCCCTGTTCACCTAAAAGCATCGAAATGGTCATATCTTCCAGGCCGCTGGCACGTGTTGAGCCTGCCATAGAAGCAGCCAGTTTCATCATGGGTTTCGAATTCAACAGCTTATCGAACCATGAGGGTGCTTTTCGGAAAACGGGATAAAGCTGTTTCAGGTAGGTGCTAATGGCCCCGTAAAAAATAGGCACATCGGAAATGTCGTGCTCATCGGCAAACAACGGCAGGTACATAGGAATTTTGGTCACCTGGTGCCCTTCGGCACGCAACGCGTTAAAGTATTTACTGTCGCGCAGGCAGTTGCCGCAGTAAAAACTTCCGCCCGAACCGGGTATGATTTGTATGATGTTCATAA
>CAYRBS010000600.1:0-1258 GCA_964422335.1 uncultured Mariniphaga sp.
AATCCGCCGTATATCAGAATCCAAAGTATTCAGGAAAACTCACCTGAACAAGCCAATTATTTTCACAGAAAATATAATTCCGCAGCTAAAGGGAATTATGATATCTATGTCATTTTTATTGAACGTGCATTACATATCATCAATCCAAGCGGTTATGTGAGTTACATTTTACCTCATAAATTTTTTACAGCTCAATATGGTGAAGGAATCAGAAATATTTTGCTTTCCGAAAATAACATTGAAGAAATTATTCATTTCGGACATCAGCAAGTATTTGATAACGCCACAACCTATACTTGTGTTTTAACGCTCTCAGGAATAGGAAAAAAACAAAAATTTAAATTTCAAAAAGTTGAGGACTTAAAAGAATGGAGGAATTCAGAGAAATTGACTAATTCTGAAATCGCATTTAAATCGTTATCTACTGATGCATGGAATTTTGTTACTGAAGAAGAAAAAAATGTATTCGACAAATTATCGGTTTTAAAAACTAATTTGGAAAATGTGACAGATCGGATTTTTCAGGGATTAAAAACGAGTGCTGATAAAATTTATATAGTTGAGAAAAATTCAGAAACTAAAAATACTTACCAAATTTATTGTAAGCAGGATAAAGCCATACATGAAGTCGAGAAAGATCTTTTTCATCCACTGATAAAAGGAGGTGATAGCAAAGGTTTCATATTTAATAAATCAAAACTTCTTATTCTTTTCCCATATCTGGATTCTAAATTAATTACAGAAAAGCAATTAAAGTATAAATACCCATTAACTTATCAATATTTAAAAACTCATAAATCATATTTGGAAAACCGGGAAAATGGAAGGATGAAAACATCTAAATGGTATGGATATGTTTATCCGAAAGCATTAAATGTGATTTCAACTCCGAAAATTTTCACCCCTGATATTGCACCCAAAGCTTCGTATTCCATTGATGAAACAGGAGAATTATTTTTCACAGGTGGAGTTTCCGGAGGTTATGGAATAAAAGTAAAAAATGAAATTTCAGAAAAATTCATTCTTGGTTTATTGAATAGCAGATTATTGGATTGGTATTTAAAGAAAATTTCCACGCAAATGAGAGGTGGCTGGTTTAGTTTTGAATCAAAATACATCAAACATCTTCCAATAAAATTGATTGATGTAAATAGCAAAGAGGAATTTGTAATTCAACAGGAAATCGAAAACCTGGTAGATTTGATCATCCACCTCCACAAAGAACTGCAAACCACCAAAGTCCCGTCGAAAACCGAGC
>CAYRBS010000601.1:0-1252 GCA_964422335.1 uncultured Mariniphaga sp.
GATAATTCCATTCCTGTACATGCAGTAAACGGTGTGGATCTTTCCATTGAAGAAGGAGAATTTACTGCCATTGTCGGGCCTTCGGGGTCCGGAAAAACCACGCTGCTGAATGTCGTGGGCGGTCTCGACGATGCCACGGAAGGAACCGTAATCATCGACGGAGTAGAAATTCAAAAGCTTTCATCGCGCAAGCTTACCGATTTTCGTATGAACAACATCGGGTTTGTGTTCCAGGCATACAACCTGATTCCGGTACTTACAGCCAAAGAAAATGTAGAATTCATTATGCACCTGCAAGGCGCCAAAAAAGATAAACGGAATGCCCGTTCCGAAGAGCTGTTAAAAGCCGTTGGGCTGGGTGAAATGATGGACCGCAGGCCCGGAAAACTTTCAGGCGGTCAGCAGCAACGGGTGGCAGTTGCAAGGGCACTGGCCTCGAAACCGAAGTTTGTGCTGGCCGATGAGCCCACCGCCAATCTCGATTCAAAATCGACCGAAAACCTGCTCGATATCATGGAACAACTTAATAAAGAAGAAAAAATTACGTTTATATTTTCAACACACGACCAGCGGGTGGTGAATAAAGCGCGCCGTGTGGTAATGCTTGAAGACGGTAAAATTAAAAGCGATATCAGAAAAGGTAATTTATGAAAACAACCGTAACATTTCTGTTTCTTCTTTTTTTTCAGGTTGCATGGTCACATGGAAACGAAACTGACAAAAGCTCCAACTGGAAACTTTCTGCTTTGAATACCGCCTCGGAAGCGAATTACCTTTCACCGCTCGAAAAAGAGATCATACTGGAAATCAACAAACTTCGATCGGATCCGGCACGCTACGCAACTGATTACATCGCACCGCTGGCTAAACGTTACGACCGACGCCTGCTCTACTATCCGGGCGATCAACCGTTGCTAACCAAAGAGGGTGTTAAAGCTTTGTATGAATGTGTGCGCGATTTAAAGAAACAAAAATCCCTGCCACTGATTTACCCCAACCCAGGCCTAACCAAGGCTGCCCGCGACCATGTGAAGGACCAGGCAAAAACCGGGCGTACCGGACACCAGGGAAGCGATCGCAGCGGAATGCGCGAACGCCTTGAACGCTACGGCGAGTGGCAGGTTCGCATTGCCGAAAACATTGCATACGGAGGAAAAACAGCACAGCAAATAGTTATCTACCTGCTTATTGACGATGGCGTGCGCGACCGCGGGCACCGCAAGAATTTCCTGAACCCCGATTTCAAAACGGT
>CAYRBS010000602.1:0-1247 GCA_964422335.1 uncultured Mariniphaga sp.
ATTTGGCAGTAGGGGATTTTACGGATAAGAATAGGGGATTTCACGGATTGATTGACACCGGTTTTTTGTGTAAAATTGTATAGAAAAAGAACCAAAGTTACAAACTCCTTACCAAATACAGGTAGCGATTTTCAAGAAGATGATAGTTTGTTTAACAGACTGTAATAGAGATTGCAGTAATTATGTAAAAAAATCACTGGCCGGTAGTTTATTTTACGGAAAGTCCGGGCTAACCAGGGATGACAGAAACCGCGAATTTAAAACTATTATTTACGTTGGATGTGTAAAATAGCGCTTCTTGAAAATTATTCTCTGTTCGGCTCGGGGATTAAATCCCTGCTTGCTGTAACCAAAGAATTTAAAGTCGTTGCCGAAGGGGCCAGTGCCGATTCACTCGTCCTTCAGCTGCGCAATGAAATACCTGATGTTATTGTCATCGATATGCTTCATTGTTATAATGCAGGAGTTAAAACCGTAAAAAAAACCAGGAAATACTTTCCGGGGGTTCCTTTGCTGCTGATTACCAGCGAAGACTATTTCGAGTGTTTTAACGATTACCTGCGCTTTGGGGTAAAAGGGTTTGTTTTTAAAAACGACAGTCCCGATGATTTGGTTTCAGCCATTAAAAAGCTTCATTCGGGAAAAATGTATTTTCGAAAAAACGTCCGGAAAGTATTTAGCGATGTTTCCTCGTTTACCAAACCACTGAGAGGGATTCACCAGCGAGAGCAACTGCTTACCGAAAGGGAGATTGCTGTGCTCAAACTTTTTTGCGACGGCCTTACCTACAAAGAGGTGGGTGTGAAGTTATTTATCAGTCCGCGAACGGTCGAATCGCACAAAAAAAACATCATGACGAAGCTGAATGTTGCTTCCACGGCAGAAATGATTAAGTATGCAACCCGGAACAGATTTACCACCAATTAAGTTCCCTGCAGACTGAAAACCAATAAAAGGAAAGTACCGCACAACGGTTTTTTCAATTTAGTTGCAGAATAGTGGTTGCGTAAATCTTCCTAAATATCAGTAATTTTCCGGATAGTTTTTCACCAGTATCTTCCGTACCTTTTCAAAACGTTTTTTATTGGATGAAAGTGTCCAGGCCGGAAGGTTGATTCATACTGAATAAATACATTTAACTATTACAGAGGGTTTTCCTCATAAATTTTATTTGTATTTAATGATTGATTGATTTTTGAGGAACAAAAATCCTTCTTTTGCGAGCGAAGAGGTTGGACCAAAAGGTT
>CAYRBS010000603.1:0-1240 GCA_964422335.1 uncultured Mariniphaga sp.
TAAACTGCCGGGAATGAAAGTATTGCAGTTTGCTTTTCGTTCAGACCCGGGCAATGAACACTTGCCCCACAACTACCTGCCGAAGTTTGTAGCCTATACCGGTACCCACGACAACGATACTTCCCTGGGTTGGTTACATTCGTTAAAAGGGAAGGAGCGAAAACGGGTTCGTTTGTACCTTGGCCGGCCGGGAAAACATGCTTTGAATAAAGGGGTTGAATGGATTTGGGCATCATCGGCTCAAAGCGCACTTATACCCATGCAGGATCTACTGCAGCTGGGGACCAAAGCCCGGCTTAACATGCCCGGCACTATGGGGGGAAACTGGGAATGGCGGTTTAGCTGGAGGCAGCTAAAGGCTAAGCATCAAAAGTTTTTAACGGAGATTACAGAAAAATACAATCGATAATAATCATGTGGTAAGGCATTGATTTTATTTCAGATTCTTAACCATTCTTTTTTTTAGAAAAGTTTCCTTATTGGGAAATTTTGTTTTATTTTTGTAATAAAAACGAATGATAAAATTCGAAGTGATATTTCTTGAGTGGGCCAAAGAGTTTCTTGATAATCTAAATCCAAAGGCTCGGCAAAAAGTACTTTATAACATTTGGAAATCAAGAGAAACAAATGACCCGGAACTTTTCAGGAAATTAACGGATGAAATATGGGAGTTCAGAACTAAATTTTTTACAAAACAAATCAGGTTACTTGCATTTTGGGATAAAACTGATACCAAAGAAACCCTTGTGATTGCAACGCATGGGTTTATAAAGAAAACTCAAAAAATACCGAAAAAAGAAATTAAAAGGGCTGAAAAAATCAGACTTCAATATTTGATTGAAAAAAAAGATTGACATGAAAAAGTACACATTGGAGGAATTAACCGATACATATATTGGTAAAAGAGGAACACCTGAACGAGAATCTTTTGAATTTGAATTGAAATTGGATGTTTTAGGCTCAATGATAAAAAAAGCCAGAAAGGAAAAGAATTTAACTCAGGAAAAGCTTGGGGAACTGGTTGGTGTTCAAAAATCACAAATATCCAAAATTGAGAATAATGCGAAGGACGTTAGGCTTTCAACGATTTTGAAAGTTTTTGATGCTTTAAAAGCAAAAGTTAAAATGACAATTGATTTTGATGCAAACTCTCATCTGGAAATTGCATAATTGGGTTTAATTCTCAACAACAGCGCATTACCGCCTCCATAAATTCGTCTGGTTTTTCGGCATGAAGCCA
>CAYRBS010000604.1:0-1239 GCA_964422335.1 uncultured Mariniphaga sp.
TATCGTCCTGATGATTGCAGGAACCAGCTCCGCTCAAAACTGGCGGGAAATTAAAACTGTTGAAGACGTTTGCCAGGCGTATCCGGATGAGATGAAAAAAATGCTGGAAGAATACAATCTCGAATATCCGGGGTTGGAAAATGTGAAAAAAGCCTGGGAAGCAGGAAATCTTGTGGAGGCGTGCACCCACTTGCTCGATTATTATAAAAACAGCAACACGGCACAGCATTTAAGAAAATCACAGCCTGAATCTTCAACAGCCAAGGATGCGCGCGCAGATACCATCCTGAAAAATGTATTTGTTGTTCAGAATGTAAGGGGAGAAGTTCCCTGGGGCGACGACGGTCACCGCGACTGGTACTACAAAGGACCGAACAACGACCGGGAATGGGCCTGGCTTTCCAACAGGCACAGCCAGATCAGCCATGTATTTTCAACCTATCTTGAAACCGGAAACCCAAAGTATGCTGAATACATCGATTTGTTTTTGCGCGATTTCATCATAAAAAGCATGCCATACCCGGGTGTGAAAAGCAGCACGTCGGTTTGGCGGGGGTTGGAAGTTGCAGCACGGGCAAAAGTTTGGTCGCGTATTTTTTACGGCCTTTTAAACAGTGAGTACCTGTCTCCTTCCACGCGGCTTTTAATGTTGAGCAGCTTGCCCGACCATGCGCACTACAACCGGAACTTTCATGCCGGAGCCAACTGGTTAACCATGGAAATTTCCGCGCTGGCAACCATTGCCACCAATTTTCCGGAATACAAAAAATCGGAAGAGTGGCTGGCGTATTCCATTGAACAAATGACCGAAAGCATGGAAGAGCAGGTTTATCCGGATGGTGTTCAGACCGAGCTTACTTCACATTACCACAATGTTGCATTGCGGAATTTTGAACTGTTTAAGGATATTTGTGACAATGCAAATCAGGAGCTTCCCGCTTTTTTCAACGAAACCATTGAAAACATGTATCATTACATTGCGCATGTTGTTCGCCCCGATGGTTGCCGGATTTTGAACAACGACGGCGATCGGGGCAGCGATCGCGAACTCATTTTATCAGGGGCAGAAAAATTTAATAAACCCGATTGGGAATACATTGTGACCAACGGAAAATCGGGAACGAAACCTGCAGAGGGACCCTCTTACTTTTTTCCCTGGGCAGGCCATCTGGTTTCCCGGAGTGGTTTCGACGAAGATGCACACTGGTCGTTTTTCGATGTCGGGCCGTGGGGCAGCGG
>CAYRBS010000605.1:0-1237 GCA_964422335.1 uncultured Mariniphaga sp.
ATTGTTGTTATGGGTATCCGATTCATCAATCAGGGCAATTTGCCTGTCGTAAACCCGGTAGGCAACTTCGGTATCTTTAAACAGTTCGTCGAGGATGTCAAACACCTTCGATTCCACCATATTGATGGATGTTGTTCGTTCTACATCCACTTCCCCGCTGAAAAAGAACCGGAATTCGCTCTGGTTCTCAATTTCGTGCAGGATACTTTGTACTGTTGCATTTTCCATTACCACGGTCAGTTTTGCAGATTGTGCATAGCCCACATTCGCAAAGCTGGCAATGGCTGAAATACATACTAATAAAACCGTAAGTTTCATTTTTCTTAAGTTTTCGTGCATCCATGGCTTCATACCATGAAAAAACCATAATTTGTTCATAAATTTACAATTTTTGAGTTAATAAACTTGTTTTAATTCAATTCCGAAGGGGCAGAACTGGTACTTTTGCCTCTTCTTGTTTTTTTTAAAGATCAGAACGTTAGGTTTTTCAAATCATACGCATATTTTTTTAATTAGTTTATTCTTTATAAAATAATTTAATAACCCGGGTTTTTCGATTCCAGGTATAATCCACAGGGGCAGTCACCTTAAGCAGGTTCAGTACCTCACTGAACGATTCCATTTCAACCGTGGCGGTGTAATGAATTTCCTTCAGGCGTTCATCGTTACCCAGTTCAATTTTTACGTTATACCACCGTTCCAAACGTTTGGCCATGTCAGGGAGGTATTCCTTCTTGAAAATGAGTTGGCCTTCCGTCCATGAAGTATGGAATTTTGTTTCCACCTCCTCCACCTCAAAT
This sequence comes from uncultured Mariniphaga sp., assembly GCA_964422335.1. Lineage (GTDB taxonomy): Bacteria > Bacteroidota > Bacteroidia > Bacteroidales > Prolixibacteraceae > CAYRBS01. The sequence continues at coordinate 801 of CAYRBS010000605.1, forward strand.
CCATTCTCATTATAAACAGCCTGGTGTCCGGGCCGGAGATGCACCACTTCTCCTTTTCCTGCCAAAACATTCACGCCCCCTTTTACGAGGGTGGTTTCAAAATTTTCGTCGTGGTATGCCTTTACATTGAAAGAGGTGCCTTTTACCTCCACCTCGCCATAGTCAGTTGAGACAATAAAAGGATTTTCTCCTTTTTTTACCTCAAAATAAGCTTCACCCGTAAGTTGTACGGGCCTTTCATTGTCAAAATGCGAAGGGAATAAAAGCTCCGACCCGGAATTTAACCAAACTAATGAACTGTCGGGTAACATAAATTGGGAGCGCGCACCATAAGGAGCGCTTATTTTTTGCTGCACTGCAACCAGCTTTTCTGTTTTTTCGGTATTCCAAAATACAAGCGCCGCAATCACAAAACCAATAATAAATGCCGCAGCAAG
>CAYRBS010000606.1:0-1236 GCA_964422335.1 uncultured Mariniphaga sp.
ATTCGGCAGTAAATACTGTAAATCAAATGTTAACCATCCGTAACTGGCTGATTGGATATTACATTGTTGAATTTGAGCAAAACGGAAAAGACCGGGCGGAATATGGAAAATCACTATTAAAGTCAATTGCTGATAATTTAAATCAAATCAAAGGTCTTGACGAAAGAAGCCTTCGCAGGTTCAGACTGTTTTATCTTTATTATCCTCAATTAGCAAACTCAATTCGGGGGACAGTGAACCCCGAATTGCAAAATGAGCTAAAATGGGGGACACTGTCCCCCGTTTTCGGGCAATCTGAAAAAGTGGGGACAGCGTCCCCACAATTACAAGAAGGTTTGTTTGTGCCGGGTGAAAAAATACTTTCAAAACTTTCGTATTCTCATTTAGAACTGTTACTTGGAATAGATGAACCCCTTAAACGTACCTTCTACGAAATTGAATGCATCAAAGGTGCCTGGAGTGTGCGCGAATTGAAAAGGCAAATCAACAGCCTTTATTTTGAGCGAAGCAGCTTATCCAAAAACCCGGGAAAACTGGCAAAAATGGTTAAGCAGAAAATTAAGCCGCGACGATCTACCGACATTATTAAAAATATTTATGCTTTCGAATTTCTTGATTTGCCTGTAAAAGAAATTGTAGAAGAATCGGATTTGGAAAAAGCCTTGCTCGAAAACATCCGGCAATTCATCATTGAACTGGGATACGGTTTCTGTTTTGAAGCCCGCCAAAAGCGAATTCTGATTGGCGAAAAATATTTCTTCATCGACCTGGTTTTTTATCATCGAATTTTGAAATGCCATGTTTTGATAGACTTAAAAATCGGTGAGTTCGAGCATGGAGACATTGGGCAACTGAATACTTACCTGAATTTCTTTAAAGAAGAAATTTCAGAGCCGGACGACAATCTGCCCGTAGGTATTTTATTGGTTGCCGGGAAAGACCATGCTTTGGTAAAATATGCCACTGCCGGAATGGACAAAAACCTGTTTGTGCAACAATACATGCTGAAATTGCCCGAGGCTAAAATTCTGCAACAACACATTGAAAAAGAACTAAAAGGAATGTAAGATGAAACTATACGAAGCAAAAAGCATCATCAACGATGTGGTTGGAAATCCTTTGGTCAAACGACACCATACAAGCGAAACGCAGTAGAATTTAAATAATTATAAAAATGAAAAATTTCAAATACCAAAAACCTTTTCCTGTTTTAAAAGACACTACAACCTACCGGTT
>CAYRBS010000607.1:0-1234 GCA_964422335.1 uncultured Mariniphaga sp.
TACGAAAAGGCGACTGGAAACTCATCGAAAACCAGGTTACAGGGGAAGTGAGTTTGTACAACCTGCGGGCAGACATCAGCGAATCCATGGATTTGGGGGATCTCTATCCTGAAAAAACAGAAGAACTGCAAAAACTTTTAAAAAACTGGCAAAAAGAGGTCAGGGCAGAATTCCCGGTTCCCAATCCTGATTTTGATGAAAGCAGAAGGGAAGAATGGGGCGTTCATCCTGACCGGAGATGAACAGTTTTTTATAGGCAAAATCAACAAAAACCGGAGGATAAAAACATGAAAACCAATCTATTGAACGAAACCCGTAAAAACGCATACAACCGTAGAAATTTCATCCATCAGCTGGCAGCCGGCACGGGAGGAATGATGCTTTGGAGCTGCATGGGAGACCGGCAAAAGTCGATGCCGAATATTGTCCTTATCATTTCTGACGATCAGGCCTGGGGCGATTATGGTTTTATGGGACATCACGCCATTGAAACGCCCCACCTCGATAAACTGGCAGCCACCAGCTGTGTGTTTTCCCGCGGATATGTAAATGCTCCCCTGTGCGGTCCCTCACTCGCTTCTATCATCTCCGGGCTGCATCCGCATCAACATAAAAAAACAAGCAATGATCCACCTTCATCTGCCGGAATGGACTCCAACACCAAAAACTGGACAGAAGAGCGCCGGCAACTTCGGGAGCAGGTGATTTCGAACTTTAACGAGTCGCCAACCATACCGAAGAAGTTGAGCGCACACGATTATTTGAGTCTGCAAACCGGCAAATGGTGGATGGGGCATTACAGCAATGGCGGTTTTACACATGGTATGACCCACGGAGATATGGACAGAGGTGGGAGACATGGCGACGAGGGCCTGAAAATTGGCCGTGAAACCATGCAACCCATTTATGATTTCACCAGCGAAGCAGAAAATCAGCCGTTTTTTCTTTGGTACGCCCCTTTTTTGCCCCATACACCTCACAATCCACCTGAGCGCCTGCTAAATAAATACACTCAAAAGACCGACTCCATACACATCGCCCGGTACTGGGCCAATTGTGAGTGGTTTGATGAAACTTGCGGAGAACTTTTGGAGCATATTGAAGAAGAAGGAATTGCAGACAATACGCTGGTCTTGTATATCTGTGATAACGGCTGGATTCAGCAGCCCGACCAAAGGGGATATGCCCCAAGGTCCAAAAGAACCTCATACGAAGGCGGTATCCGGACACCCAT
>CAYRBS010000608.1:0-1234 GCA_964422335.1 uncultured Mariniphaga sp.
GGCCATCCCGTGGGGTTTAGCTTGCTTACTCACGGCAACCGGCAATACATTGCCTACTACAATGCCAATCGAAACATGGTGGTAGGGCAACGTAACCTGGAGGATGATGAATTTCAGTTGCATGTGATGCCTGCAACCTCGCGCGATACACATGGCGGAACCAGCACGGTACTCGGCTGGGACAGCCACAACTCGGTAACACTTGGTATCGATGAGGAAGGTTTCATCCACCTTTCCGGAAATATGCACGTGCATCCGCTTACCTATTTCAGAAGTACCGAGCCAGACGATATTACTACGTTGGAGCAGGTAATGGAAATGGTGGGAACCGAAGAGGATCGGTGCACTTATCCCAAGTTTATGAACGATCGCGATGGACGATTGATTTATCATTACCGCGACGGTGGAAGTGGCAACGGAAATGAAATTTACAATATTTACAATACCGAAACCAAAAGCTGGCAGCGGTTACTTGATGCTCCGCTCACCGACGGGCAGGGCCAGATGAATGCCTACCAGTCGCAACCCACACTGATGAAAGACAACTGGTACCACGTGTACTGGGTGTGGCGCGACACACCCGATTGCGAAACAAATCACGATTTGTCGTACATGAAAAGCCCCGACCTGAAAAACTGGTTCAACGCTTTTGGTGAACCGGTGGAACTTCCGGCTACCATCGAAAATGAATCACTCATCGTCGATCCGGTACCGCCCGGAGGAGGAATCATCAACCTGGCAGCACGGCTCTGTCTCGATGAAAACAACAAACCGGTTTTTATTTACCACAAGTATGGAGAAGATGAAAATTTGCAACTGTTCGTGGCTCAGTTGGAAGGAGATGAATGGGTGTCGAAACAAATTACCGACTGGGATTACCGCTGGGAATTTTCAGGACGGGGAAGTATTGTATTCGATGTGCGGCTGAAAGATTTCAGACGCCGGGACGACGGATATTACGAATTTAGCTACTGGCATGTAAAATATGGGAATGGAACCATTTTACTGGATGAAAATTTCGACAATGTGGGAAAAGTGCTGAAACCTGAAACTTTCAGTGAAACACTAGAACCTGAAGGTGAATTTCCGGGGTTGCAGGTCCGTACAACCGGCGACATTGGAAAATCGAATGAAGAGGGGGTGCGCTACCTGTTGAAATGGGAAACCCTTTCGCAAAACCGCGACCGGCCCCGCCCGGAACCCTGGCCCGATCCCAGCCGCTTGTATTTGTATA
>CAYRBS010000609.1:0-1234 GCA_964422335.1 uncultured Mariniphaga sp.
ACGAAAAACTAATGGCTGAAGATGACGGACATGGACATTGAAAATGAATGAAAACTAGGCACACACATTGTACAAATTTCAGGGCGGCGACGGTGGTGCGCGGTCGGCGGGTTCACGCCCGATTTCTCTTCCCGAGTACTCGGGAGGAAAAGGACACAACCCGCAACGACAACTTGCAATGAACCGTTATGCCGCATGTTGAAAAAAAAGATACAATTACTTGTTTAATATACTGAAATGATATACTTTTATGATATTAAAAAGTATAAATTATGAAAACAGTATCATTAAAAATTGACGATTCGATTTTTGGAGAAACCGAGAAAATTCTTTCAAAAATTAAAAAACCGAGAAACAGGTATATTAACGAGGCAATGGATTACTATAATCGGATGCAAAAACGTGCGATTTTAGAAAAAAAACTTAAAAAGGAATCGGATTTAATTAAAGCGGACTCGATGGATGTATTAAAAGATTTTGAGGAGATTGATTATGTCGATTAAACAATATGAAATCTGGATTGCAGATTTAAATCCACGAATCGGGACCGAACCTGGAAAAACCAGACCCGTGCTTATTATTCAAACAAATCTCCTGAATCAAATTCCACATCCTTCAACAATCGTTTGTCCAATAACGACAAATGTTAAAAAAGAATCAGATATTTTACGTGTTCATATAAAAAAAGGAGAAGCGAATATACATCAAAACTGTGATATTATGATTGACCAAATGAGGGCAATTGATAATAAACGGTTGGTTAAAAAAGTTGGAGATTTGCCGAAAAACCTGGTTGAAACCGTAAAAGAAAATTTAATGATAGTAATAGATTTAATGTAAAATGGGAAAATTAAAACACGATGGCATATCATTGAGCAAATTTCAGGGCGGTGTATTAGTGGTGCGCGGTCGGCGGGTTCATGCCCGATTACTCGGGAGGAAAAGGACTCAACCCACAACGATAATTTGCAATGAACCGCTAATTTTGAATGCTATGCAACCTAAAATCAGGCAATAAAGAAAACCTTAATCAAAAACCGAATGAATATTTTTCAGCAGATTGTAATAACGAATCACCCAAGGGAATGATTATTCACCGGCTGGCGGATGCGAGCCCGCCTGAACGAACCATTCGGGCAGGTTCCATATGATGCCTTATAAATAAACAATTTTAATAAAATGAAACATTTATTTGCGTTTTTATTGCTGGCAGCATTATTAAGCTGCAATAATA
>CAYRBS010000610.1:0-1230 GCA_964422335.1 uncultured Mariniphaga sp.
GCGGGTGGGGATATTTAACCGATTTTACCCTCGATGATATTTACGGAACACTTCCAAAATTGAAGGAACTGGGAATTAAATGGGTGGTAATTGACGACCGCTGGTGGGACAAATACGGCGACTGGAAACTGCGGGATTTTACTTTTCCCGGAGGGGAAAAACAGGTGAAAGCATTTGTAGATTCGCTGCACAGCCAGGGATTTAAAGTGAAAATATGGTGGGCACCTACACCGGTGCAGCCCGAAACAATACCCACCTGGGGAGGTTCGGTGGATCCGGGAATGGCACAAATTGCCAAAGACCACCCGGAGTGGCTGATAATGGATGAAAATGGTGAATACCCAAGAGATGTCCGCGATATGTACCAGTTTTGCCCCAGTCTTCCCGAAGTGCAGGAGTATATGAAAGAACTGACCACCCGTTTCATCGGTGAATGGGGTTTCGACGGGCACAAGCTGGACGCGTATTATGTTGTGCCACCGTGTCACAATCCGGCGCATAATCATAAAGATCCGGCGGAATCTTATCAGGATCTTCCCAAACTTTTGCAGGCTATTTATGAAACGTCAAAATCAATTAAGCCAAATTCGGTCACTGAAATTTGCAATTGCGGGACAACCCAGGATTTTTACCAGTCGGTTTTTACAGATCAGCCAGTGACTTCTGACCCTACAAGCGTGGAACAATCCAGGCGAAGGGTGAAAGCCATGAAAGCTTTGTGGGGGCCCGATGCGCCGGTTTACACCGATCATGTGGAACATATCCGGTTGGAAGTTGACATGAATGATAAAAGTGATACAGCCAAAGTGGGACAGGATTTTGCCACGGCCATGGGGCCAGGCGGTGTGATTGGCACCAAATTCACCTGGCCAAACGGGCCCGAAAATATGCAGTTAACCGGAGAACGGGAAAAACACTGGGAGAAATGGGTAACCCTTTACAACGAAAAAATGCTGAGCAAAGGCAATTACCTGAACCTTTACGATATTATTTACGACAAGCCTGAATCGCATGTCATTCAAAAAGATAAGAATTTTTATTATGCCTTTTATGCGGATGAGTGGCAGGGGCCGCTCGAATTGCGCGGACTTGAAAATAAAGAATATAAAGTTTACGATTACGTCAATGAAGTGGATATGGGAACAGTTTCCGGGCCCGAAGGAAATATCAGCCCTACATTTAAGGAACATCTGTTGATAGAATGTATTCCGGTGAACCGGTAATTAATCA
>CAYRBS010000611.1:0-1225 GCA_964422335.1 uncultured Mariniphaga sp.
ACCAATGAAGAGCTGCAATCAACCAATGAAGAACTGACTACTTCGAAAGAAGAAATGCAGAGCCTGAACGAAGAACTTCAGACAGTAAATGCTGAATTACAGTCGAAAGTGGATGATTATTCGCGGGTAAACAACGATATGAAAAACCTGCTCAACAGTACAGATATTGCCACTTTGTTCCTCGACAAGGATTTAAATATCCGCCGTTTTACCAATCAGGCAACCAAAATTTTCAAACTGATTAAAAGCGATATCGGCCGTCCTTTCACCGACCAGTCTTCACAACTTATTTATCCTGACCTGGTAAAAGATGCAATGGAAGTGTTAAGGACGCTCATTTTTATTGAAAAGCAAATTCCGACCAAAGACGGCAGGTGGTTTTCCATCCGGATTATGCCCTACCGCACTTTCGACGACCGGATTGACGGGCTGGTTATTACGTTTATAGATATTTCGGAACTGAAAAGGGTGGAAGAAAAATCACAAAAAATGAACCAGGAGAACCGGCTGCTTATTGACGCTTCTTCTAAGGTAATCCTAAAAATATCAGCCGATTGGAAAATTATGGAATTTAACCCGGTGGCTGAAACATTTTTTGGCAAAAAGCGCGAGGAGGTAACAGGTCAGAATTTTATAGAATTATTTATACCTGAGGCAATCCGGAAAAAGACGGAACAACAGATGACCAGACTGCTGGCAAAACCGGGAAATAACGATATTAAAATGAAGGTAATGGCTGCCAATGCAAAAGAACCTGATATTGAATGGTCTGTTAATGTACAGTTTAACCACCTGCAAATACCATCAGAAATAATGATAATAAATAAATAATGATGTTATGACGATTGAAGAAATGGATTTTACCAATGCCCAAATGTTGCGCGAAAAAGCTGAAAAGCTGCTGAATGAGAAGCAAAAAAAAGAGGCCGGTGAGTTGAAGGAAGCCGATATAAATAAATTAGTTCACGAATTGCAGGTACACCAGATTGAACTGGAGATGCAGAACGAAGAGTTGCGACAGGCCTACGAAACAGCAGAAACAGCCCTGAAAAAATACACCATGCTGTTCGACCTTGCCCCTTTGGGTTATTTCTCACTCGATGCTGACGGAACAATTCTCGATCTGAATTTCACGGGCGCCGATATGTTGGGTGAAAGGCGATTTAGTCTGATTAACAGCAATTTTAAACTTTTTATTTCAGAAGATTCAAAACCTGTATTTAAT
>CAYRBS010000612.1:0-1223 GCA_964422335.1 uncultured Mariniphaga sp.
GAAGAACTGGGTGGGTTTCTTCCAAAAAGAAAGAAAAAAACACCCGAATGCGATTTGCCGGCTCCCGATGTTTTCGACGAATTTTTTAAAGGTTCCGGAAAACGCGAAGTTGCCACAACCATGACTGCTGTTACAATACTTTCAAAATTATTGAAAGACAAAAAAGCTGGCAAACTGGTTGTCCCCATTGTACCCGACGAATCGCGCACTTTTGGAATGGACTCCCTGTTCAGGCAGGTGGGAATTTATTCGCACAAAGGCCAGTTGTATGAACCGGTTGACCGCGAAAGCCTGATGTATTACAAGGAAGCAAAAAACGGCGCCATTCTGGAAGAAGGAATTACCGAAGCCGGTTCCATGTCGTCGTTTATTGCCGCAGGAACGGCTTGTTCTACTCACCAGATCAACTGCATTCCGTTCTACATTTTTTACTCCATGTTTGGGTTCCAGCGGATTGGCGATTTGATATGGGCTGCCGCCGATGCACGCGCCAAAGGATTTTTGATGGGAGGAACAGCAGGCCGCTCAACACTGGCAGGCGAAGGGCTGCAGCACCAGGATGGACACAGTCACCTGCTGGCCATGTCGGTTCCAACAGTCCGGGCTTATGACCCGGCATTTGCCTACGAGCTGGCAGTAATTATACGCTACGGGATGAACCAGATGTTTAGAGACGGGGAAGATGTTATTTATTACATCACCGTGATGAACGAAAAATACAAAATGCCGTCGATGCCCTCACGCAAAGGAATTGAAGAGGAAATCATTAAAGGCATGTACAAATATAAAAGCAGCACCAAAAACAAACACAACCTGAACCTGCTGGGAAGCGGCTCCATTCTGAATGAAGCACTGAAAGCAGCGGAAATTCTAAAACGCGATTACGAAATCTATCCTGAAGTGTGGAGTGTAACCGGCTACAAACAATTGTACGACAATGCTATTGAAACCGAACGGGTGAATACACTCAGCAGTTCCAATAAGAAAACTTTCATTGAAGAAAGTGTGGGAACAAAAAAAGGAACTTTTGTGGCTGCTTCCGATTACATGAAAGCACTGCCGTTATCGGTTTCCAAATGGTTCCCGGGGGAATTTACTGCACTCGGAACCGACGGTTTCGGATTAAGTGAACACCGCGAGGAATTGCGCGACCACTTTGAAATAGATGCCAGACACATCGTTTGGGCGGCACTGAACAGCTTGCACGAACAGAAAAAAGTGGA
>CAYRBS010000613.1:0-1222 GCA_964422335.1 uncultured Mariniphaga sp.
AACAGTCCTTTACCTACCTTCCGGCTTCTTGTAAAATTACTTCGGTTTAACCTGCGGTCGGGTATGGCAGAATAAACCAGGCCTATGCTTACCTGTGCCACCATTGCCCAGCTTTCTTTTGGGCGAAGTGATTCTTCCCCGCCTTCATTCTGATAGTTGAGATTGGGTACCCCGTTTACAATGTCAGCGTTAATAAATGCGGCTGTGCCATCGATGTAGATGTCCAGTTTATCAGAAATCCGAAAGTTACTTCCAATGCCTGCACCCGCATTAAAACCTGCTTTTTTGGGTGATTCGCTGCTTTGGGTGCCACGCGAATACAGTACGCCAACATCGTAATTTACCCGGTAATAAGGATCATGGAAGGTAAAATCGGTACCCGTAAATGTGATGCCTGCAAAAGCTTTTACGAAAAGATTCATGTAGTTGTCTAAAGGCAAAATATAACCGCGTGCGGTTCCCAGAAAACTTAATTGTGTCGTTTCATAAATCAGCGCTTCTTCGGGATATGGGTTGGTGTCGGGGAGCGGGTTTTGGCGCGAAAGGAAGAAATTGTACATAGGAGCCTTCGGGGTATATCCGGAAAGCCTGGAATAATCAAATTCCAGCCCCATTTCAAAGTCGGAGGTGATTGGGGCCGTAACCTCGGCTTCAGCTCCCATCCTTATCCGGGGTGAAAAATCACTGCTTCCGGCATACGACAGAGATTCACTTTGGGGGTGGTTGCTTTCTGAATTGCCGGGTTCGAAAACAAACATGGTTGAATTTGTGCTTAACCTGTACCTGAGAATTTGTGCCGGCGCGGTTTCGTAAATAAGCACAAATAAAATGATAAGGATTTGGTTGCGCTTCATAATCAAAAATATTTCCCTTGTAAAGGTAAAGAAATGATTTCTTTTTTGAAAAATAAAAATGAACCGGGGAAATTCGTCACCGGTGGTGTTTTATTTCTTTGGCATCCACCAATTTAAAAAGTTTGTCTGAACGCCTGAGCTTGGTGCCAACGGGTACCGAAATTTGTTGCCCTTTCAGGCCTTCTTCCACCGGATTCAGATCGAAACGGATTTCTTCAGCAAAGGTTTGCACCACTCCGGTGGTAGGGCCGGAAATGATTATTTCGTCGCCGGTTTTCAGGTTTTGGGTTTCCAGTTTAAATTCTGCTACCCGGATGTTGGTGAAATAGTTGGTGCATTTTCCCAGGTAGATTTTTCGTTTGGTAGCC
>CAYRBS010000614.1:0-1222 GCA_964422335.1 uncultured Mariniphaga sp.
GATGCCTTACGGCGCATCTTATACCATAGAGAACTAACAATTTTAATAAGATGAACTTTATTCTCACTTTCGATTACGAATTGTTTGGCGATGGTTCCGGCAATGTGTTTAACCACATGATAGAGCCTACAGAAAAATTATTGAATATTTGCGAGCGGCGCAATATAAAAACCACGCTTTTTTTCGAGGTTGTTGAATACCTGAAACTAAAACGGGAGTGGGACAACAACAATTCTATGGGTTATAACGATAATCCGATAGAAGCAATAGAAACACAACTTCAAAAAGCCGCCGCAAAAGGGCATGATATTCAATTGCATATTCATCCGCAATGGGTGGGGGCAAAATTTGTAAACCACAAATGGGAGGTTGATTTTTCAAATTGGAGGTTCGGAAGTTTTCGCGAAAAAGAAGGTTATACCATTGAACGTTTATTGCAGGAAGGGAAAACGGCCATTGAAAACATTATTCGCCCGGTTGTGCCCGGATACAAGTGCATTGCGCTGCGGGCAGGCGGTTACAATATTATGCCTTCAAAAGCAATTTATGATGCGATGATAAAAACAGGGCTCAAAATGGACAGTTCCGTATATCCGGGTGGTTTCGAAACAGGCGAATTATCGAATTTCGATTACCGGCATGTTTCTGCCAAACTGGACCATTGGTGGGCAAACCCGGAGGATATTACACGGAATTCAGGTAGTTACCATGAGATTCTTGAAATTCCGGTTTTTGCTTTGCCTAAACCCCGCTGGCGTAAAATGGCAAATATTCACCGGCTCAAATCAATGTTGGTAAATAATAATTCATCAGCCAGTTCACTGTCAAAATCAAAAATGGGTCAAAAATCAATTTGGAATAAAATTGAATTTTTACTGGAAAAGGAGGCTTTTACATGGGATTTCTTTTTGTTCGATTCCCGGCTGCATAACCGTTTTTTGAGCTATATCGACAATAAATTATCGGAACAAAGAAATGCTTATGTGTTAATTGGCCACCCTAAAAGTCCGTTTAACGAAAAAGCTTTTAAAAAATTAATTGAAAAGGTGAATAAAAGAAACGGAAATTTTAAAACCGTTGCTCAATTCTATGATGAAGTTAATTCCGGGAATTTTTAGATATATCCCCGCGAACCTGCAGGTTTCACCGGGATGTGATTGTTTTTTTAACTACCAAACTTTATGAAGAATATTTTACTGTTAACTTCTGTTTATCCTGCTGA
>CAYRBS010000615.1:0-1221 GCA_964422335.1 uncultured Mariniphaga sp.
CCGCATTTCTTTCAGGATATTCTTGTAATCCGGGTCATCTGCCAGGTTCAGTGTTTCTTCCGGATCGTTTCTGTGGTCGTAAAGTTCTTCATTTTCCGTGACAGCCTCTTCTCCCCAACGGGTGTATCTCCACTGGCCGGTGCGGAGCGAACCGTCCTTTCCCTGGTACGATACGGTGTAAGCATACCCATCCCGGTCTTCTGATTTTTCTCCTGTAAGGTAACCGGCCAGGCTTTTTCCCTGAAGGATTTCCGGTTGCTGTTCTGAAAAACCACACAATTCGGTTAACGTGGGGTAGAGGTCAATCAGTTCGGTGATGGTTTCGCACGAAGTCCCGTTATTTTTTTCGATACCCGGGACGGAAATTATCAGCGGCGCGCGAACGCTACCTTCCCACAGGCTTATTTTCGACCAGCAGTCGTGTTCTCCAAGGTTATACCCGTGGTCGGAGAGAAAAATGACGATGGTCTCCTCCCGGAGGTCCAGCCGGTCGAGGGCATCGAGCAAACGCCCCACCTGCTGATCCATGAACCGCACACTGGCCATGTAACTGCTAATGGTACGGCGTTGCTGAAGCTCGTTCATTCCCCATATTTTGTCGTTTTGCCTCCGCAGCGCTTGCTCCGGAACGTTTTCCCCTATTTTAACCGGGGGCAATACCACTTCGTTTTCAGGATAGGGAACAAAACAATTCTCGGGGGCAATGAGCGGTACATGCGGCCTGACAAAACCCACCGCCAGGAAAAACGGGGCATCTTTTTTTATTCGCTGTTTATTTGTAGCGTGTTCCGGGACTTTCCCCGCACGGTTTTCCAGAATGGAAATGGCTTGGGTTGCTGCCATATAATCGGCCTGCGTTTCTTCCAACTCATCGGGAACAATCATCCGGGCAAAATTGGAACCGTAATGCGGATTTTTGGGCGAAAGCAGTTCCAGTTTTCCGGGTCCCAGTGTTTCGTTTGCCATTACATTGTATGCATAATCCCACGAGTCGGGTTCATCGCCGCCGGGTTCGCCCCGTTCGATGCCCCCCGGCACTCCCATGTGAAAAATTTTTGACACCCTGGCCGTGAAGTATCCGTTTTCACGGAAAAACCCCGCCATGGAAGGATGGTCGGCCAAAGCCGGTGTTTCTTTTTTGTAACTGCCGGGCTGGTCGTTGTTGTTTAATACGCCGTTGGTTTCAGGATAGAGCCCGCTCATAAACGATGCCCGTGAGGG
>CAYRBS010000616.1:0-1220 GCA_964422335.1 uncultured Mariniphaga sp.
GATGCCTTTTTAAAATCGGCACGTGCTTCCTCAAACATTCCCTGGAAAGTATGAATGTAACCTCTTTTTGACAACGCTGCTGCATTTTGGGGCTCCAGTTCAATGGCTTTGGAATAGGCTGTTTTTGCTTTTTCCAGATTCAGAAATGCACGGTAAACATCTCCCAGGGCAATATGAGCCGATGCCTCATTGGGCCTGAGTTCCACAAATTTCTGCATGTATTTTTCGGCCAGTGAAAAATCCACAGGTTCGTTCAGCAACCAGGAGGCTGCCAGGGCGCGGTATCCCAATGGTGACCCGGGTTCATGCCGGATGGCTTCGTTGGCCAGGTTCCTGAATTTACTGATTTCACCCCGCTGCTGATATTCGCCTGCCAGTAACAGCAATACACGGGCATTTTCGGGGTGCATTTCAGCCAGTTGTTTTGCCAACTGAAAACGCTTTTCGAAATCATTATCCGCATAAGTCAGTTCAATGTCTATCAGAATTTTTTCTTCCTCGTTGGCATTGTTCCGGAAAAGTACAGCCTTGTCGATACTTGTTTTTCGTTCGGCATCCGTTTCGGCTGTCAGGGCTTTGTAAAGCCAGGCAACAGCAAACTGTGCATCTTTTTGCACAGCCTTGTCAAAATAGACTATGGCATCGCTTGTGCGACCCATTTCAAAGACTTCGCGCCCTTGTACGAACAGTTGGGCTGCCTCTTCCGATGAATTTGTTTCAGGGATTTCATTATTCAACCTGTTGGCTAAACAAATCAGAGGCAGCGATAGAAGCATAACTACAGTTAGTGCTGTGAACAAAGCATTGGTTTTAAACGGTTTCATAATTTTTAAAAATTATGGTTTTTGAATTCATTTTAGGGATACTGCTCAGTGGGCATTAATAGTCCGGTTTTCCCCTGTTAATTAAATAAAACCGGCAAATTCACCGTGTTTTTGGTGGCACATCTTATAACTGAGCGTAAAACAGAACATACAGGTTTCTTAAGTAAAACAACAACCTATTTTTTCATATTCATTCCTCCTTTATTAAGTTGAATAATAAAGGTAAAGTTCGGGAATGGATTGTTGCAAGACCAACCAACTATGTTGCAAAAGCTTTAAATTTTGTGTCAAACTTTTTAACTCATGTTGCAAATGTCCCATTTGTTTAAGAACAATCCGTTAAAATTCTCCCAATTCACTCAGCAGTTCGCCAACCCGCAGGTGTTCTTTTTGGTA
>CAYRBS010000617.1:0-1210 GCA_964422335.1 uncultured Mariniphaga sp.
TCTTTGGCAAAATCTGTTTTTTGCATGGCCTCCTGAAAAAATGCCTCAAAAGTATCATTGTCTTTATTGGCGGGTTTATTCCATTCGGACAGGTTTCTCCAGGGGTCAATCATTGTATAGGTTTCAACAGCATCGCATTTTTCCAGGATTTTCTGTGCAAAATCACCCCGGAAAACCCCCAGCTCCGCGACGGTTGAAAGGTTGAATTCATTTATTAATTCTGCACAGAAAGTAATCCGGTCATCACTTTTCGCTAAAATCCGGTTTATTTTTTCTTTCATGTTTTTTCGTATTCGATCATTGATTACAATGGTAATTTGGTTGGATTGCGAGGTACTTTATTTTCAAAACACTTGAAATTTGAAGCGGGCTACAACCTTTTAACTTACTGCTGTTTCGGCTATTATTTTTGCACATCGCTATCACCCTGTGCTTTTTCTTTTTTTATAATTTGGGCTAAATCAGTCCTGTTTTTTGGCAAATTATTCCTTGAAATCTCCCAAATCATTTCATAGTCAACTCCAAAATATTCGTGTGCAATTAAATTTCTTAGTCCAACCATTTTTCTCCACGGAATTTCCGGATATTTTTCTTGTATATATTTCGGGATATTTTTTGAGGCTTCTCCTATTACCTCAAAATTCCTTATTATTGCGTCAACTACTAAATAATTCATTTTAAAATTTCGGAAGTCAAGTTCGCCAAGATATTCTTCAATTCTGTTCATGGATTGGAGCATATCTTCCAAATAAAGAATGAATTCTCTTTTCACAGGGCTCATACGTATTTTGTATTATTTAAAATGATTTGCCTTATTTGTTTTTTCAGGGCTTTTTCCGAAACCAGGTCCACTTTAATCTTGAGCTCGTTTTCCAACAATTCCTGAAGGTCAAAAAATTCCCAGCCAAGTGGTTGTCTAAATGATACCAGAATATCAATGTCTGAATCTTCTTTCTGCTCATTTCGTGAATAAGATCCAAAATATCCAATTCTGTCAACAAAATATTTTTGGGAAAGAACAGGTTTGAGTTCTTTTAATTTATTTTCTATTTCAAAACTTGACTTCATGTTTCAAATTTAATCATTTTAAAACTGAATTGTGCATCTCTTTCTTTTTTAAGAATGGGTGGTAACGGGATATTGGTTGGATTGCGAAGTACATTCCTTTCAAACCACTACGTCGTTTGAGCGAGCTACAAACTTTGATATT
>CAYRBS010000618.1:0-1209 GCA_964422335.1 uncultured Mariniphaga sp.
AAAAACTGCCCATACAATTATTACCGGGGAACCGGCCGCCAAACCGTTTTTAAAATGGGCCGGCGGAAAAGGACAGTTACTTGAAACATTTCTGCGTTTTTATCCCGAAGAACTCCGGGCCGGTCAGATAAAAAACTATTATGAACCCTTTGTGGGCGGGGGAGCTGTTTTTTTCGATATCGTTCAGCGATTTAACATTGGTTCTGCCTACCTGTACGACAATAACCGCGATCTGATTTTGACCTACAAGGTAATCCAAAAAGATGCAGATAAACTGATGGATCGCCTGGAGCAATATAAAAACCGCTACCTGAAAAAAGATGAAAAAAGACGGACGGAATACTATTATGAAGTCAGGAAAAAATTTAACGGGCAGCGAACAGGTATTAACTACAACCGATTTTCTCAAAAGTGGATTGAACGGGCGGCACAGATTATTTTCCTGAACCGCACCTGTTTTAACGGGTTATTCCGGTTTAATTTATCCGGAGAATTTAACGTTCCGGAGGGCCGCTATAAAAATCCGAAAATCCTGGATGAAAAGAACCTGAGAAAAGTAGCGGAAGCACTGGCAATTGCCGAAATAAAACATTCCGATTTCCGGGAGATAAAAAACGATGTGAGCGAAAATGCGTTTATTTATTACGATCCGCCCTACCGCCCCCTGAATAAGACATCAAGCTTTACCGCGTACAACAAGGAGGCTTTTGGCGATGCAGAACAAAAAGCACTGGCCATGTTGTTTGCCGAGATGAATCAAAAAGGCGTTCTGCAATTACTCAGCAATTCCGATCCCAAAAACCATGATCCGGCCGATAATTTTTTTGACACATTGTATGGTAATTATTCTGTTTCCAGGGTCCCCGCACGGCGGGCCATTAATTCCAATGCTTCCAAACGTGCGGCTATTAACGAAATTGTTGTGACCAATTACCCGGTAGCAAAAAATAAATGAAGGTAGTTTGTTGGCAGGATGAAATTGCCCTGATGGAAAAAACACTCTCTTTTCTCAAAAAATCAATTTTTCCCAAAAAGTATAAACCTTTTTTAATCTGGTGTGTTTGTATGGGTAGAAAACATTTTAGAACACCCTCATCACACAGATGGTTTGGTTTTTGGTTTAGTTTAGGTTTAGGTTGATAGAGAAAAGGTTGGTTGTTGAACCAGCCTTTCTTTTTTTGGGTGAAGCGATTTTTAATCGCTTTTTTT
>CAYRBS010000619.1:0-1209 GCA_964422335.1 uncultured Mariniphaga sp.
CCGTTCGTTTGCTTTTACAATATTTGAAGTATGGGCAGGTATAATTATGCCTTCCCCCGTTTGAAGTATGTTTGGATGATCATCAATAACAACTTCGGCTGTTCCTTCAATAATCTGAATAAACATATCGAACGGAGAAATTTTTTCAGCCAGCGCCTCGCCGGTATCGATGGCAACAACACTAATATTACCGGTGGTTTTCCGGATAATTGTTTTACTCACTACCGAATTGGGAACATACTTATTGATTTCGATGAGAATATGAATTTTCGCTTTTTCTATTTCATTCATTTGCATGCCACTCCTTATAAAGTAATCGTTACAAAATTACTCAGGTATTTATTCGGAAGTGTTATACAATTAGCGATTTAATTTACATTATTCACACATTTTCAAGCGTGTCGCGCCGGTTGTTTTTGAGCATTTTGAAATGGGTGGGAGTTAGTCCGGTAATTTTTTTAAATTGATTTGAAAGGTGGGCAACACTGCTGTAGTTCATGCGGTATGCAATTTCAGAAAGATTTAGCTCATCGTAAACGATTAATTCTTTTACCCTTTCAATTTTATGGGTAAGGTAAAATTTCTCTATGGTAATCCCCTTCACCTCCGAAAAAAGATTGGCAAGGTAGGTATAATCGTAATGGAGTTTTTCGCTCAAAAAATCAGAAAGGTTCACTCTAATCTGGCCTTCGGAATAGTGCACCAATTCTATGATGGCACTCTTAATTTTTTCAACCAGAATGCTTTTTTTGTCATCCATCAATGCAAGTCCGGCTTTTTTTAACCCGGTATTCAGTTGATCCAGTTGGTACGGTTGTATTTTTCCAGCTATATCAACTTCTCCGATTTTTACCTGATTATAATTCAGCCCAAGTTTTTCAAGCTCGGATTTCACTACCATCTGGCAGCGAATACAGACCATATTTTTAATGAATAACTTCAAATCAATTTTGCCTTAATGAATCAAATATACATTATTAAAGTTACGTACACTTTGGTTTTTTGTATATTTCTGAATTATGGTTCTCACAATAAGCATCAGTAAGTGCATTTTACTGTAACAAGGCCTGGTAACCCCCAGCAAGATTTTCATCTCATTTACAATGTCTGTTTTGTTGGCAATTTTCCTCATCGTATTAATTATTATGAATGTCTGCATACATAATAAGCAAATCTCCCGCCTATTGCCCTGATTCTCTCAACAATTTA
>CAYRBS010000620.1:0-1208 GCA_964422335.1 uncultured Mariniphaga sp.
TCGATGCGCTGGGCGTTCCCTGCGAATATTACCGCGTTCCGCTTTGGCCCCACGCTATGGACATCGCCAAACGGGTGAATGATTTTTCCCAAAAGAAAATGGAGGCATTTTTTGAAAAATACCTCTAAGAACTGGTGTATTATTTGTTTTCTGTACTGTATTTCAAAGTTTTTAAGTGGGTGGTTTAGTTTGATTTTTTGTAACTGGACGGTATATCACTGTTTTTTTGTATTTTTGAATATGACAAACCCGAATTTATATATTCTTGATTTTGAAATAGATAAATTAACCGATTCGATTTTAAACCGAATTAGTGGCGATAGCTTTCGAACAGAGGTTTCTTTGATAACTCGAAAAGATTTAAAAGCACTTGCAAAAACCAAAGGTTGGTCTTTTGATTGGAAGTATGAATTTGATCAGCCTGAAAGAGAAGTATATAAGCTGACAATAGCTGATAATCCCGGGATCATTCAGGGATTAATGAGTTTAACTGTTAAATCAGATCATGTTTATATGTACTTGCTCGAAAGTGCCCCTTTTAATGTTGGAAAAAGCAAACTTTATGAGGGAGTTCCCGGAAATTTAGTTGCCTTTGCATGCAAGTTGTCATTTCAAAGAGGTGGAGAAGGCTTTGTTTCATTCGAATCGAAAACTAAATTAATTGATCATTATGTGAAAACGCTTGGAGCATATTATCTTGGCGACCATTTAATGGTTATTGATACTTTAGCTGCTAAAAGATTAGTAGATAGATACTTTAAATTTTAAGAAATTATGGGATTTATAAAAGAACCGGAAGGAATTGATTTTAAAATACAGAGCAAACCCTTGTCTGAAAAACAAGAGCAGGAGTTGAGTAAGTTTATTGCAAAGAGGAAGCGTGAGATTAAAAAAATGCTAAAAAGAAAAGAATTAGCCCAAAAATCTTCCGCAAAGGAATAATAGGAAAAGAATTTTTTACGGAGTGGACAGACAAATTGTATTTTAAAATTTATGCAAAATGAGTAAAGTGCCAGGTAATCCGTTTTTTAACCGGCGTAATTTTATTAAAGCCACTGGACTTGGAATTGGGGCGGGTGTTCTGGGACTGCAGCAAGTAGGTTGTTCCGGTGGGAAAAAGATGAAAATTCCACAGTATAATTTCGTGTAATGCCCCAAAAACCGACATACAAAGAGTTAGAGCTCCGGATAAAAGAGTTGCAGCAGGA
>CAYRBS010000621.1:0-1206 GCA_964422335.1 uncultured Mariniphaga sp.
CCACGCCAATTCCGGCATCTTTGGTCCAAAGAAGGATGTTGCGGCTGTACAGGGCGAGATTTACATCCTGCAATCCCAATTTCCGGGAAAATCTTGCCGGAACCCTGTAATTCAAGGACACTTCCCGCAGTTTTACGTAGTCTGCATCAAACAGGTTGGCTTCTCCAATGTCCCACGGATAGCTCACCACATAGGGAAGGAAAATTGTTCCTTCAGCTCCCAGGTTTTCCTGTTCGAGGATGAAATTGCCGTTTTCATCGTGGTACCCGATTACCCCGGGGGCAAATGTTCCGTCGTAAACGGTAACGCCACTGAAACTTTCCGGGAACCCACCAAATTCAGGAGTGGGTCCTCCAACGGGCCTCAGGTCGTCGCCAAGCAGTAATCTGTCTTCATTGGCAATTACCCAGTCGCGCAGTTCCTGGCTTGCGCCTCCTCCCAAATCACCCGGATGTACCAGCCCGTCGAGCCAGGCCTTCGACATGGAATCTTCGGAAAGATACCGGAATGATTGTGAAACGTATTGTCCACCCGAACGCCAGTCAAAAGTCATGTTCAATGTAAAGTTCTTATATGAAAGCGATGACTGCAAACCCATAATAAAATCCGGGTTGTAGTTTCCCACCAAAGAATACTCCTCTTCACCCTGCCATTCAGCATCCAGTCCGCTTCCGAGTATAGGGTAGCCATAATAATCAGAATTTTCATCGGTTACCCGCATGACTTTACGTGAATATAAATTCCCCAAAAGCCCGTCGTGTCCTTCGGCTTCATTTTTTACATAGCCGATGCTTCTTACCCTGGCTTCACTCCAAAACTGCACGAATTCCACTTCTTCAGCCAGCTCAAGGATAACGGTTTTGTTTTTGGTGAAATTGAGGTTCAAATCCCAGTTCCAGTTGGTTGTTTTAACAGGTGTCACACCCAAAAGAAATTCAATTCCTGTGCTTTGTAAAAGCCCGGCATTGATTTGCACCCCGCTAAAACCGGTGGAGGCAGCCAGCGGAACGCCAAGAATCTGATTTCTGTTGTCCACCTGGTAGTAAGTTCCGTCCAGGCGTAGTTTGTTGGAAAACAGCCGGATGTCAGTCCCAATTTCATAAGATGTTGCTTCTTCAGGCAGAAGATTTGGGCTGAGCAGCCCGCTTTGCTTGGCCAGCCTGATGGCTTCTCCCCACTGGCCTGCATCCTGATAGGTGGGGTACA
>CAYRBS010000622.1:0-1205 GCA_964422335.1 uncultured Mariniphaga sp.
CTGAATGCTCGATTATTGATTCAATTTCGTTTGAATGGAAATCGGGTAAAATGGGGACTACTGTTGCACCAAGCCATGATATTGAAAAAAAAGCAATTCCCCAGTTGGGCATATTAGGGCTTAAAATGGCAACTTTGTCGCCGGTTTTAACGCCGTATTTTTTTAACAATGCGGCAACCCGTTTTACATCGTCTCCCAGCTTCCGGTAAGTGTATGTGTTGTCACCCGCGTAAACCAGTGAAGTTTTATCAGCGAATTTGCTTACCGATTCCTGCAACATTGCGGGAATAGTGTATTTTGTCGTTTCTTTTTTCATTTTTAATATTCCTCTTTTAAAAAAACGTCCAAACTCCAACAAAAGTTTGATAAGGTAAAAGTAACAATAAACCTGCCCAAAATATGCTTTACAACTGTTTTAAACTATTTTTAACAAAAAATACCGCTTAAAAATCGACCTGAAATCATTTGCCACATTCATCCGGTATGGAACATGGCCCAGAAATTTGCTGAAAATTCAAAATGAATGGGGCAACAAAAAATAAACAGGGACGAGTGAAATTATACTTTTTGTTTTGTAAATTTGAATCCGAAATCCAACTATTATGCGAATCGACCATCTTGCCATCTGGACTTATAACCTCGAAGGATTACGAAATTTTTACATGCACTACTTCGATGCTTCCTCTTCTGAAATTTATTACAATCATTCCAAAGAATTCAGTTCCTATTTTTTATTATTCGATGGCGATTGCCGGTTAGAGATTATGGAAATGCCCAACCTCCCAAAAACAAAAAACAATCCCCTGAAACACTACACCGGCCTGTCACATTTTGCCATAAAAGCAGGCACAAAAATGGAAGTGGACCGGCTAACTGAACTTATCCGAAACGATGGTTTCAAAGTGGTGAGCGAACCCCGGGTTACCGGCGATGGTTATTACGAAAGCGTGGTGCTCGACCCCGATGGCAACCGCGTGGAAATTATTGCCTGAATCCGTAATAACGCCGAACAATTCCCTGAAACCCGGCATTCTGCATCCAGAATCACAGTGCCATAGTGAAGTGTCAATTATGAACTGTCATTGGCAGTTAAGGTGCGTAGTATATCGGTCCTTCAATTCCGAGGGGCAGCCCGGCCCAAATCCATAAAAGCAACATGGGAATTCTCACCACTGCAAATGCGATGGCATAGGGTAACATCAAAG
>CAYRBS010000623.1:0-1204 GCA_964422335.1 uncultured Mariniphaga sp.
GATGCAGGTGTTGCATCGCCCTGGAGTTTAGTCAAAAAGTTGGAGTAAGGATGCTCACACTTCCCGGTTTCGTCGTATATTTGTTCAACCGGTTAAAATTCAAAAGGGTATGAGGATAAATAAAATAGTCAGGGTTCGGCAATATTTTGCAGTTGCTTCATTGTTATTGATTTTATTCGTATCCTGTTCCCGGGAGCCTGCCAAAGAAATTGAAATCAGGGGTATTTATGGTCATCCGCAGCCCTTGTGGGAAAAGGGGCATAACCTTGCTGATCTGGGCGTGAATGCCGTTTTTGTGCACAGTGGCTCAATCACCGCTGAAATGATGGAACGTGCGCGGACTGAGGGCATGAAAGTGTATGCCGAGTTTGCCACGCTCAACGGGAAAAACTACGTGGAAGATCACCCCGAAGCCTGGGCCATTAACGAAAAAGGCGAACAGGTGGAGGCTGCCTCGTGGTTTATGGGTGTTTGTCCTACCGAACCCGGTTTCCGGGAATACCGTTTTAACTTGTTGCGCCAATTGCTGACCGACTACGACATCGACGGGGTTTGGATGGATTACGTGCACTGGCATGCCCAGTTTGAAGAGCCGGAACCTATTCTTCCCGAAACCTGTTTTTGCGATCACTGCCTGGCATCGTTCGCAAATGATACCGGCATTGAAATTCCCGAAGGGGACACTCCGCAAAAAGCCCGGTGGATTCTGAACAATCACGACCCCGAATGGCGCGACTGGCGCTGTGAGGTTATTTTAGACTGGGCTGTTCAGATAAGAAATACGATCGATGAATTGAAGCCCGAAACCCTGCTGGGCCTTTACCACTGCCCCTGGACCGATGAAGAGTTTGATGGTGCCCGCCGGCGCATCCTCGGCCTCGACTACGACCTGCTGCGCGATGCCATCGATGTGTTTTCCCCCATGGTTTATCACGCACGCATGGGCCGCGAACCGTCATGGGTAGAAGAGAACATCAGCTGGTTTAGTGACCGCATGGAAATAGAAAACGGCGCCTTTCCAAAAGTATGGCCCATCGTTCAGGCATACAATAATCCTTACACCGTTTCTGCCGCTGAATTTGAAACGGTTCTCAACGGCGGACTAACTGCCAAATCCTCCGGTGTTATGATGTTTACCACCCGTGCGATTGCAGAAGATGAGGAGAAAGTGGCCGTAATGAAAAAAAACTATTTGCCTCCCAAT
>CAYRBS010000624.1:0-1200 GCA_964422335.1 uncultured Mariniphaga sp.
AAAGAAGGAATGCCCACCGACCGGCTGGCGGTAAAAAAACAGGAACTGGATGAAACCAGCCACCTTTGCAGCGTAGTTCGTGAAAGTGACGGAGTAGAATTGATTCGTGCGAAACTGGTTTGGCAAAACCGCGGAGTTTGACTTTCCAAAGTCAAACATTTTTATTGTCGGACTTTGGAAAGTCCGGTTCCCCAAACCCTCCGGCGGATAAAAACAATTAGAGGAAAAATCTTAATTCATCGGATGACTCGGAGTCATGAATAACCGAAATCGAGTAGGAGGAAAATAAAATAGTTTTCCTCCTATTCTATTTTCCGACCTCTCACACCACCGTACGTACGGTTCCGTATACGGCGGTTCCTTAGCCCACCCTCACTTTGAGGTAGTATTCCGAGAACATAAGATAACCCGCCTTTGACAGACGTTCATTGGTTACACTCCGGGAAACAATAAAACTATTCGATATATGCCAATATCCTTTACGGGTATTAGCCCACTCCCAGGATTTCCCTTTAGGAATGCCGAGTTTGCAAAGATTGCGATATCGCGTCTTCACACGCTTCCATTGTTTCCATATTACCATCCTGAGCCTTCGCCTGTACCATGTATCAATCCTTGAGAGCAAGCTCTTTATATCTGCATACTTGTAATAATTGACCCAACCTTTAATAAACGAGGAGAGCCTTTCTTTACGTTTTGCATTACCCCACCCATTGCTCCGTGAAGTCAAAAATCTGATTTTATCCCTAAGTTTGATTACAGTTTTAGGATGGATTCTAAAGCGAATATCTTCTTTTACTCGATAAAAGGAGTAGCCTAAGAATTTAATCCTATTAAAGTAAACTACCTGGGTTTTTGATTTATTGACTTTTAGAAACAGACGGTTCTCAATAAAATGAGTGATACTCTCCATGACACGTTCTGCTCCACGTTTGCTTTTGCATAGTATAACCATGTCATCTGCATATCGCACAAAATGGTGTCCTCGGTTAGTTAACTCTTTATCGAGTTCATTGAGCATGATATTACTCAACAAAGGGCTTAGCGGGCCTCCCTGCGGAACGCCCTGCTGCGTGGCTTCAAACTTGTGTTCGATAACCACACCTGCATTCAGGTATTTATGGATTAGCGAAACCACCCTGCTGTCATCTACCGTTCTTGACAATATTTCCGTTAGCTTACTATGGTTGACCGTGTCAA
>CAYRBS010000625.1:0-1200 GCA_964422335.1 uncultured Mariniphaga sp.
AAGCAAAACAAGGAACTCAAGCCGGATTGTACGAAACAAAAGTGCCGTCGGAATAAAGCAGGACAACCCTTTCAAGCACTCTGCCGGTATCTTTCTTTGAATGGTGGCCAGCAGGTTTATTCTTGGTCTCATATGGCATCGCAGGTTCACTCTTCAATTCGGGCAGCTCATCAGTTTTATCGGGACCGCTTTGCCCGTCCATAACCATTGGTTCCTCCCCAGTAAATAACCACCGGGCATTTACATGGGGAAAAGCCTGGAGGAATTTTTCAATAAAAACCGCCCCTGGTTTGTTCCGCCCGTTCAGTATGTGCGAAATATTGGAACGCTGAACACCCAGTACCTCAGCCAGGTCGCCGGGAGTTATACCTTTGTAATCAATGAATTGTTGGATGCGTTCCTTCATTATCTTTGAAAAAATGGATTGCTTCTACAAATGTAATTTATTGTATTTACTTTTCCTATAATTCTTCACATATTTTTTAAAGCCCCTGCCGGACCCTAAAAATTATAATATTCTTATAATCAACAATTTATATTTAATTGGCATGTTTATAAAATGGTTTAAATGATTTGTATCAAGTGGCTGGTTTTTAATGTTATATATAAATTTATTGTTTATTTTCCGGTCATTCGGAATATAATTGAATATTTTTCTATAAATTACTTAATATTTAATGGGCTATTTTGTTGGTTTAGTGAACTTTTTGAATTATATTATAAACATACTTTTTCTTTTTTACTCCACTTAACGGTTTCCACATTTCTAAAATTACTGTTGAAAGATGAAAACTTACCTTTTCTCTTTTTATTACATTTGTACTATTCGGTTCTTTCAATTGTATTACAAATGTATCATCCTTGATTGTCATTTGTAAAATAAAAAGAGGCCAGTTCTCTTAGGACATCTCTGCCCTTCAACTCTGCTGCCATCGTCAAAGACATCCGGTTTCATGAGGTTTTGCCCTGCGTTTTTACATTCCGGACCAGTGACCTTTTTAAAGGAGTGGTTCTACATATCCAAAAGATATATTTTCAAATGGCCAATCCTTGTCCCCATGAATGGAATACCGGTTCCCATTCTGAACTTTATCCATCCATCTTCTTTTTTTACTTCTGCAGAAAACAGGTGTTATTTTTTCCCGATTGGGATTTTTTCTGCTTTCATTTTCCGTTGATTCCGTACATTTGCCTTTCTAA
>CAYRBS010000626.1:0-1197 GCA_964422335.1 uncultured Mariniphaga sp.
CCGGATTGAACCCAACCTGGGTGATTTGGAATGGGTGGAAGGAACTTTTCCAACCTCACGGGGTGTGGTGGAAATAAAACATGAGAAAAACGCGGACGGAAAAGTCACCACAACATTCCATGCTCCCGAAGGGGTTAAAGTTTTGGAAGGCAGGTAATCAAATGAATCGAGCATGT
The DNA here is from genome assembly GCA_964422335.1 of uncultured Mariniphaga sp. Classification (GTDB taxonomy): domain Bacteria; phylum Bacteroidota; class Bacteroidia; order Bacteroidales; family Prolixibacteraceae; genus CAYRBS01. The sequence continues at coordinate 177 of CAYRBS010000626.1, forward strand.
TCCGGCGAACACAAAAAGGTATAAATATTCATGTTGAACGGTGAAAAAGTTGGATCTTTTAGACTAAATTTCTGACTTTTTTTTGTTTGTTTAGAAATTAGAATTGTATATATTGCCGGTTTCATTCTAAATAAACAGAGCTAATCATGTTAAAAAAATCACCGGAAGTTGGTATTAAAAAAAGAATTGTCGAGTTTATAAAAACCCTTGGTCCGGGTTTTATCATCGCTTCAGTAGTATTGGGTCCTGGGAGTATTACTGTCTCATCGCGAATTGGTTCGGAATATGGTTACGCTTTTTTGTGGGTCATTGTTTTTGCCGCCATTTCGATGGTAATTTATACATCCATGGGAGCTCGTTACGGGGCCGCCAATGAAAAATCCATTCTTCAGAATATTGCCGACAACTATGGGCGATGGTTTGCCATTGTAATTGGCATTTCTGCATCCCTGTCAGCTTCCAGTTTTCAGTTTGGGAATAATCTTGGAATCGGTATTGGAATGAACGGGATAACCGGAGTCGATGAGCGGGTTTGGCCGCTGATATTCACGCCGTTGGGGATAGTGTTGCTTTTTTGGGCCAAAAACCTCTATAAAGTACTGGAAAAATTGATGATGTCCCTGGTTATGGTTATGATACTCGCATTTTTCTTTAATCTTGTATTGACAACACCGGATGCCGGACAACTGGCAAAAGGGTTTCTTCCTCTTTCCCTTGCAGCAGAAAACCTGGATGTAGTTGCTGCCCTGGTAGCAACCACTTTTGTTTTGCATGGCGCAATTTACCAGTCGTACCTCGCACAAAATAAAGGCTGGAAAGTTGCCAACATGAAGCGCGGGCTGCGGGATTCTTACTCGGGGATTTTTATGCTTGCTTTAATTTCAACAATGATCATTATCACTTCGGCAGCCGCCCTGCATCCCGCCGGGATTACGGTCAATTCAGCTGCCGATATGGCCATGCAACTCGAATCGTTGTTTGGCCCTTATGCCAAAGTAGTTTTTAGCCTTGGTTTGTGTGC
>CAYRBS010000627.1:0-1196 GCA_964422335.1 uncultured Mariniphaga sp.
AACCGGTTATTCCCCCATCATCAACCGATCAATGTAAGCGCCGATATATTCAGGTTCAACAGAAGGATTCATCACTAAATAGCGGTGTTTCCCTGATGGGTCGTCAACCCAGCTGTTGCTTCCGTCCGGATTCACTTTGCATGTACCGGTAACGTACGAAAAATATTGCCGGGCCTCATCCACCAGCTGCAAAACAGCAATTTGGTCCCAGCTTTGGCGGCCGGAAAATCCGTTGTACAACTCATAAGCCCGGTAAACCGGATGGCCGGGTTCCAGGTTTTCTTTTATCCGGGCTCCCCCTGTTATTACGGGATTTCCAACTTCCCAACCGCAAAAAACTACATCCTTTTCCCAGTTGTTGACACAATAAACGGTTGACCCGGGATCGGGCCGGTAAAAATTGGCCTCTTTTCCCTCCGGGAAATGTCCTCCCATGCAAATCCATTCCTGAACTTTCTCATTAACAAGGTCCTTACCATTCAGTTCCGATATCCGGTCGGGGCCCGACTGGAGCAGCCCCTGCAAACTACTCAGGTGGCCAACCGTTACAATCACAACCGACTCATCGGGATGCCGGGCCAGCAGTTTACGGTATAGCCGTACGGCATCCTCTGCATCTTCCCATGATTCCATCCCCGAGGGAAATTCTTCCGCTATGTTTTTCGTGTAACGCGAATGATTGGTCAGAGAAGGCTGATCTTTTAAAAAGCCTACCGGAATTTCCGGTAACCCATAAAAAGTATTCAACGCATCAGCACACACCGGGGCGTAAGGATCGTCGCTGGTGACAATCACTCCAATCAATTCAATTTCACCGGCGTTGTGCAGATTGTAAAGCATGGCCAGTGCCCCCACATCGTCCACGTCGGAATCGAGGTCGGTATCGATGATTACTTTGGGGGGAGAATCAGAAAGGTTTTTTTCGCTGGAAGCTTCCACTCCAAAGGAAAGAAGCAATGTCATAAAAATGGCTGATATGATTTTTAACGGCAGAAGCTGAGTGATTGACTTTTTAATTCCTGACATCACAGCCTTGCCGGACCCCGGCAGGAAATCACCCAAAGCTCCTTGCAATGACCAGTGCAGAATATAGTTTTTAGTTTTCATCGTTGGTAAAAATTTCAGCTAATATAAGGTTCGTTTTGAAAAGCAAACGAAAAATCATTTTAATTGTTCCCATCCCGGCTTATTGTTAT
>CAYRBS010000628.1:0-1193 GCA_964422335.1 uncultured Mariniphaga sp.
TAAATGCCATCACGTGTGGGTTCTTCCAGTCGTTGCCTGAATCCTTTGGTGCCTACAATCAGACTGGCTGTTACTGTTCCTTCATTCAGCGGGGAATAATCCGACAAATTGGTTATATGAGCCAGTATGCCTGAAGTTTTTCCTTTAATAAACGGATCCGCTTCAGCAAACAACTCCCATCCCGATTCATAAACGGTATATTTAAAACTCACCTCTTCGTCGCTGTGATCATGAGCCTCTTCTTCTGTGGGCTGATTTTGGCACGCCGAAAAAACGAACAACGTCAAAACCAACCAGTAAATTTTTGTTTTCATATTTAATGAATTGTGAAAAAATCGTGCGAATTCAGCTGTATTTCAGAATACAGGAATTACAAATAAAAATGATTTAAAATGAACAAGTTTAATGCTGATGACTGTGGTCGCTTCCGTGATCATGACCGTGGTCGTTAACATCTTCAACAGTATCGTTAACCGTTGAATCAACTTCAACTTCGAACGATTCCTGTTCAGGTGTCACCGTATTTTTGTGGTTGTGCGCATCGTTTTCATGAACAGCGCCATTTCCGTGTGTGTGCGTATCTGATTCTTCTTTTTTCGTCTCGCTTCCACAGGATGTAAAAATAAATCCTGCAATGCTTAAAATGAATACTATTTTTTTCATGATTTACAATTTCATTATTATTCTTAAAAATTGAGCGTGTGATCTGAAATGGTCAGGTGTCGCTTTTCAAAATAATCAACCGGAAATTTCTTAATGCAGAAATTTTCAGATCGGGTGTGTTTTAAGAACAAAAATTTTGGAAAGTGACTGACAATAAATCATGAAAGCAGAGGGGGGCCACGCAGCTGGATGCCTTGTAAATTTGAGTCGATGGAAGATTTTACGGTATGATTTGCGTAAAATATTTTCTTCTCCTGAATTGAAAACTCGAATTCAACAGCAGAACCAAGAAGATACAATGCTGAAAAATTACCTGATTTTGTAAGAGTGATTTTTTCTTTGAAATTGCAGGGATGGTGGTGTTTGCTGTCGTGCCCATGGTCCGCAAGAGAAGAATCGCAGCAGTTTTCCTCGTGCTGAATTTCGTCAAATTGACAATAAAAATCAGGATTCAGAGAATCTTCTAAATGATGGTGATGCGGGATGAAATTATGTGCCAATACGATTGAATAAACCGTTAGCAGCAACAG
>CAYRBS010000629.1:0-1189 GCA_964422335.1 uncultured Mariniphaga sp.
ATAAAACGCAGGTTTTCCCGCTGCCCGAGCATATTTTTGTGCACAACCGGCTCACACACAGCCTGGAAGTGGCCAGCGTAGGCCGCTCGCTGGGAAATTTACTGGCTGAAAAAGTGGCTGCTGAACACCCGGATAATCCGCTGGTTCAGGAAATCGGCACCATTGTTTCAACAGCCTGCCTGGCCCACGATTTGGGCAACCCGCCGTTCGGTCATTCGGGCGAATCGGCCATTTCCGATTTTTTTGTGAACGGCGCAGGGAAAGAATTTAAAGAACATCTTTCGGAGGCCGAATGGAACGATTTCGAAAAATTCGACGGAAATGCCAATGCATTACGTACGCTGACCCACCAGTTCAACGGCAAACGCCCGGGTGGTTTTGCCCTCACTTATCCTACCCTGGCAAGCATTGTAAAATACCCGTTTGAATCGTCGCTGGCCACCAAACAAAAATTCGGCTTTTTTCAAACAGAAAAAGGAAGTTACGGTAAAATTGCCGAAGAACTTCGTATTCCGGCCAAACCGGGCGAAGGAATGTCTTTTCAACGCTATCCGCTGGTTTATTTGGTGGAAGCCGCCGACGATATTTGTTACCAGGTGATGGACCTGGAAGATGCATATAAACTGGGAATATTGTCCTATGCACAGGTAAAAGATTTGTATATGGGATTTTATGACAAGCACGAAAATAAGCACACGCTGCAAAGTATTGACAATACTTTAAAACGGGTAACCGACAAAAATGAACAAATCAGCTTCCTGCGTGCCGGCGTTATTGGCAAACTGATTCAGGAGAGCATGAAAATTTTTGATGCGAATTACGCAGCTATTTCAAACGGCAATTTTAACGGCAGCCTGGTGGGAGCACTGTCCAATCAACAGGCTGAAGCCATGAAGCTGGTAAAGGATATATCTTTTTCAGAAATTTATACCCATCGTTCGGTAGTGGAGATTGAAATCGCTGGTTTTAAGATTATTGGAACCCTTCTCGAAGAGTTTGTGGGAGCCGTGATGGAGCCTGGTAAAAAGTACAACAAAAAAATCATTTCGCTGCTTCCGGAGCAGTATAAACCTCAAACCGACAGTGTGTACCACAAAATACAATCGGCTGTTGATTTTATTTCCGGAATGACCGATGTATTCGCCCTCGATTTGTACCGGAAAATCAAGGGAATAAGTTTGCCGGGGGT
>CAYRBS010000630.1:0-1188 GCA_964422335.1 uncultured Mariniphaga sp.
CACAGTACAACGGAGTATCATTTTACGCAGTTGGTTCAGGAACTTCAGTAGAAAACGTAGCTGTAATTAATGGTTCTGACGATGGCGTTGAATTCTTTGGTGGAACAGTTTCGGTTACCAACCTGTTTTTGCAGAACAACGAAGACGATGCCATTGACTGGACGGAAGGATGGAACGGCACAGTTACCAACGCTTACGTGGAGCACACCATTGAAGGGTTTTCAACAGTAGTGGAAGCTGACAAAGACAACGCAAATCCAAAACTGATCAATCTTACAGCGGTGTCAACTGTAGGCGGAACCGCGCTGCAGTTCAAAAAAGAATCGGGCGCTACCATCACCGGCCTTTCGCTGAGCGGCTATGACACCAGTATCGATATGAAAGACGACGGCCCGCTAACCAATGTAATTATTGAAGGCGAAACTGCCGACCCGGCAAAAAGTTACAACGCCCCGCCAACTGTTGATCCCGGTAACTGGAGTTGGGTAGATGCCGAACTGGCTGAAGTAGTAGTACTGAATGGTGAAGTTACCAGCGATGTTGAGCTGGATGCCACAAAATCGTACCGCCTCACGGGTTCATACATCGTAAAAGACGGTGCGTCCCTTACCATTCCTGCCGGAACAAAAATTCATGCCGATGCCGGCGGTACCGAAGTGTACATTGCTGTGCTGAAAGGCGGCGATATTTTTATTAACGGCACAGCCGAAAATCCGGTGGTAATTGCCTCCGACCTTGGCTCACCCGGCGACTGGGGTGGTTTAACCATTTGTGGCGAAGCAACCACCACTGCAGGCGTGGATGCCGAAGCCGAAGTAGGCGGATTCATCTACGGCGGAACCGATGACGAAGACAACTCGGGAGTGATTGAATACCTCGTGATAAAAGGAACAGGTGCGCAAATCAATTCAGAATCACAATACAACGGTGTTTCACTTTATGCAGTTGGTTCAGAAACAACCCTAAATAATATTGCCGTAATTAACGGTTCAGATGATGGTATCGAGTTTTTCGGTGGAACAGCCTCCGTGAAAAACATCTACCTCGAAAACAACGAAGACGATGCCATCGACTGGACGGAAGGCTGGAACGGCACTGTTACCAACGCTTTCGTGGAGCACACCATTGAAGGTTTTTCAACTGCTGTTGAAGCCGATAAAGACAATGCAAATCCAAAACTCATCAACC
>CAYRBS010000631.1:0-1187 GCA_964422335.1 uncultured Mariniphaga sp.
TTCCCATTTTTCTTTAATGGACGACAAGTATTTTTTCCCAAATACCCAACCAACGGCAATAACTCCCCCCAGAAAAGTCCAGATAAATAATATTACGGCTCGTTGGGGTTTCGATTTTTCCATGGGGACAGAAACGGGTTGGATTACCGAAAATACCGGTGAATCTTCTTTTACTTTAATTTTGGACTGTTCCAGTTGCTGGGCAAGGTTGGAATAAACATTAAATGCCAACTGGTACTCGTTTTGCAGCCGTTCTTCTTCGGTAAGGGCGCTGGAACTGGTAACATTCTTGTTGCGATCACGAAATGAAGCCAGGGCTTCCTGTGCTTTTTCAAACTCCGCTTTCTTTTCGTTATACCTTTGTTCAATAAACTCCAGTCGGTCGGTTGCTTTTTCTATTTTGAAATTTGTAATGTATTCCTGTAAAAGTTCCTGTGTTTTTTGTGCAACTTGCGCCGCCACTTCCGGTTCATGAAAAGAGGAATTCAATTCGATATACCCCTCCTGGTCTCTAATTTCCAGGGAAATATTTTCTGAAATAATTTTTCGTATTTTTTCCTGCTCCCTCGAAAGCCTGGGTGTTTTGGCGCCTGTTGTTGGAACGGAAGGGGATGTGGTCTTTTCTCCCCGTATGGCTTTGAGAATTGTGCCAGGCAAGCCCAGGGTGTATTTTTTCACGAGCGAAAGTATTCCCGTTTTGTGGTATTCGGTGTAGTATTCAAACAATGAAACAGGTTCATTAATTCCGGGAAAGTTTAAAGGGGTCTCCATTATTTGAACCTGGAAAGGGAGGCTTTGAATGATTTGAGGGTAGGTTTGCGGCAACAGTTCGGTGCTTTCCTGGTTGAGGTTCAAGTCAACCCCGGCCATGGAAGCCAGCGAGGAAATTCTCCCCATTTGGGATGAACCGCTTGAAACCTGCGGGACCATTTTAGTGGATGCGGTGTATTGGTTGGGCGAAAGCAGTGCAACAATTAACCCCAAAACCGCAAAAATAAATACGGTTTTAATGATAAAACTTCTGTTGTCCCAAACATTTCTTGCCAGTTCTATCAAATCAATTTCATCTTCTTCAGCAGGTGAATTGTGTTTTGTTTTTTCGTCTGTCATTGCATTTTTATATTAAAAGCGGTTTGCTGCAAATTGATTGCCTGTAAACATTATCGTAAAACTGCAGCAATGGCCAC
>CAYRBS010000632.1:0-1184 GCA_964422335.1 uncultured Mariniphaga sp.
AACATCGTTTTTATTCTTGCTGATGACCTGGGCTGGGCCGATCTTCCGGTTTATGGAAATACCTTTAACGAAGCGCCCCATCTCGATAAACTGGCCAGCGAAGGGGTTCGGTTTACCAATGCCTACGCTGCCTGTCCGGTTTGTTCACCTACACGGGCGAGTATCCAGTCGGGGCAATACCCGGCCAGGGTAGGAGTTACCGATTTTATTACCGGGCACTGGCGCCCTTACGAAGAGGTGATTGTGCCAATTAACCGTACCCAGTATTTGCCGGAAGAAATTGAAACCATCGGGGAGGCCATGAAAAATGCCGGGTATGCCACAGGTTATTTTGGGAAATGGCATTTGGGCAATCAAACGGAACACCATCCCCTTAATCAGGGATACGATGAAGCCAATGTGGGACAAGGTTATTATAATGTACAATTCAATCCTCCCCGGGAGGTGAATTCCCCCAAACGATTGTCGGAGCTGTTAACCGATTTTGGCGAAGGGTTTATTGAAAATAATAAGGACAAACCTTTTTTTCTTTTTATATCTCATTACGATGTGCATGTACAACTGGACGCTGACCGCGATTTGATTGATAAATACTTAGGAAAAGAACGAAAAGACAACTACCCGGGAAATGCCATTTATGCTGCAATGATTGAACACCTCGACCGAAGTGTGGGACGCATTGTTGCCAAACTGGAAGAAACCGGACTGGAAGAGAATACCATTGTTATCTTTTATTCCGACAATGGCGGGTTGATTAGCCGCTTCGACCGGATTCCCCTGTTGGCTGAGGATAAACTGGATGTTTATGAAAACAGTCCTTTGAAATACATTGCTTCTTCGAATGCACCGCTTCGTGCTGAGAAAGGAACAGTTTACGAGGGTGGAATCCGCGAACCGCTCATTGTAAAGTGGCCGGGAGAAATTGAAGGCGGAAGCGTCAGCGATGCTTTGGTAACCAGTGTCGATTTTTATCCCACCTTACTTGAAATCGCGGGAGCAGACAAACCGGACAGGCAGGTTTTGGATGGAAAATCGTTGTTGCCTGAGCTGCTGGAGAACCGGTACGATCCACAGCGCGCCATTTTCTGGCATTACCCGGTGTATCATCATGATGTGCCTGCCGGGGCCATACGAAAAGGCGACTGGAAACTCATCGAAAACCAGGTTACAGGGGAAGTGAGTTT
>CAYRBS010000633.1:0-1179 GCA_964422335.1 uncultured Mariniphaga sp.
CCGGGTTGCATAAACATTACCAGGAATGTGGCAACCAAAACCCAAATATTGTTAATCGATATAGAAAGTTCTTCCATGATTTTTCAATTTTATCCGTTATTATTCCTCTTTTCCTTTAATGTAAAGCGATTCATCGCCTTTCTCCCCGGTCCTGATGCGATAGGATTCTTCGATGGGGATGATGAAAATTTTTCCGTCCCCTATTTCGCCGGTCCAGGCCGAACTGAGAATGGCCTTTATTGTTTTTTCGATGTTTTTGTCGCGGACAATAATGGAGAGTTTGATACGCTCGATGGTGCTCGTATCGTAAACAATGCCACGGTAAACACGTCCTTCGCGGGCCTGCCCAACACCTCTGACATCCCAAAATGAGAAGAACTCAATTCCGGCATCATGAAGGGCTTCGTTTACCTCGTCAAATTTTGTTTTGCGAATAATTGCTTCAATTTTTTTCATCGTATTCCTTTTTTAATGTTACAGTGATATTCCTACTACAATGTGAAACTGTTCGGAGGAAGGGTTGAGAATGGCTGCTCCTGAAACGGGCAGCGAGAAAGAATCGGTGATTTTAACCTCTTTCGATGTGCTGATTCCGATGTTGCACACATTAAAATCACCGTCAACTGTGTATGCGCCGTCGCCGCCGCCCAGGGTTAAATCAACCGGGCCGGCAGTGAGTCCTGCTTCCAGGTAAATGTCGCCTTCGCCGTCGTTCATCATGTAAGCGCCGGTAAATGAAAAACTGCCAATCCCCAGTGTTACCATTGGTTCAATGTAGTGCGAAGTGCCTTCAAACCACAAATCGCCGGGGAAGTAATAATCGGTGAGGGTTACATCCAGCGATGCATTGTCTCCCAAATCGAATCCGTAACCGGCGTAAATATCCGCTTCGGCTGCTTCATTGGTCGATGCACTGTACGAACCCCAGGCGCCGACGCTAAAACCACCGGAACTGAATTCCACCCATGGCTGAAAAGCCGGCCCGGAGCCAAACTTTGTTCCCCGCCAAACATAACTGCTGTAGATGTCGAGCCCGGTGTTCCATTCCTGTGCCTTGACGGTTAGGGCGGGCGCCATCGTCAGGAGTAAAATTGCTGCAATCAAAATAGTCTTTTTCATTTCCTTAAATTTTTAAAAATTAAACAGTCCTTTTAAATGAAATTGTTTTCTATCGTTGTT
>CAYRBS010000634.1:0-1178 GCA_964422335.1 uncultured Mariniphaga sp.
TAATTTATGGAAAGTTTCCGGAAGCCACTCATTTTTTTAATTCGATGAATTCACGTTATTTTGTTCAGATGCGGATTTAAAACAACCGCTTTCTTTTCACCATGTAAGCCAGCAGTACTTCTTTAAAATCCTTGTTGATGTCGGCTTCTGCCAAATCGATTTGGTATTGCCCGCATTTCACTTTTAAATCTTCGAAATACGATTTTACGGTTGAAACGTAGTGATTTTTAACTTCCCACGGATTGAATTTTACCGTGTGCCCGCTTTCCATATCCACAAATTTATGGGGCCGGTTGCTGTACTGAAATTCACGCTCCTGTTTGTGATCCGTTACATGGAAAAGGATTACCTCGTGTTTGTTGTAACGAAGGTGTTGCAGCGCTGAAAAGAGTTCGTCATTATCCTGACTGTCTATCATGTCGCTGAAGAGCACTACCAGCGAACGCTTGTGGATGTTTTCTGCAATTTGGTGGAGCACATCGGTAGTGTTGGTGGATTTCCGGAGGTGTGCATTTTCGGGTTTTATCAGTTCCGATAACTTTCCGAACATCAGCTCTGAATTTACCGACGAGAGGCGGGGAGTGGTGTGAAACTCGATTTCATCGGAAAAAAGGGTGAGCCCGACTGCATCGCGTTGTTTTCGCAGCAGGTAAATGAGAGCGGCCGCCGTGTAAACCGAAAAGGCCAGTTTGTTTTGCAGGTGCTTTTTGCCTTTGAAATAGGGAAACAGCATCGACGATGAAGTGTCGATTACCAGCTGGCAGCGCAGGTTGGTTTCTTCTTCATACTGTTTTACAAAAAGTTTATCAGTCCGGCCATACAGTTTCCAGTCGATGTGTTTGGTTGATTCTCCCTGGTTGTAAAGCCGGTGTTCGGCAAATTCAACCGAAAACCCGTGAAAAGGACTCCGGTGCAGTCCGGTAATAAACCCTTCAACTACCTCGCGGGCAATCAATCCCAGGTTGTCGAACTGGTGAAACTGTTCTATGTCGAAAATATTTTTCAAAATGAAAATAAAATAAAACTGTCATTTCGAATGAGGGACGAATGAGAAATCTGTCTCAGAGAAAAAGGATTTCTCCTCCTTCGTCGTCGAAATGACAGTTGAAAATTAAAATGTATTTTAAAGCAGCGCATCCATTTTGGATGTAAATACCTGCTTGGGTGCGGCTCCCACT
>CAYRBS010000635.1:0-1177 GCA_964422335.1 uncultured Mariniphaga sp.
TTCAGGTAAGTTAAAATTATTGAACCAATTTGACTTTCATTTGGGTATAAAAATTTATATGAATGCCCGTATATTTACCTAAAATGATTATCTTTGAGGAAATGCAAATACTATGTCGATAATCAATTTTATAGAACAATTTCCTGATGAGGAAAGCTGCAAGCTGAAGTTCAAAGAATACAGGGACCAGGTAGGAGTTGTATGTAGAAAGTGTGGTGGCACGGACCATTATTGGAAAAGAGATAAAGAGCAATATGAATGTAAAAAATGTAAGACCCGAACGACCTTAAAAAGTGGCACGGTAATGCACAAATCAAAGCTTGCATTCCGGTATTGGTTTATAGCTATTCATCTGTTAACTGCAACAAAAAAAAGTTTTTCAGCAAAAGAAATCCAACGTCAGCTTGGGCATAAGCGTTACCACCCCATTTGGCATATGGTCCACAAGTTGCGCCAGTCAATGGGCAAAAGAGATGGTGAATATATTTTGGCCGGTCGCATAGAGCTGGATGAAGGATATTTTTCAACAGAAACACCACCGGAAGAAAAAGGTAACCCACTAAAACGTGGCAGGGGCAGCCAAAAGAAGACCAAGGTATTGGTAATGGCTGAAAGCGAAATGGTAGAAACTCCCGGGAAAGGTAAAAAGCCGCGCCGGGTTGGTTATCTGAAGATGAAGGTTATCGAGGACTTAAAAAGGGAAACGATAAATGAAGTTGTCCAAAACCTTGCATCAAAAACAACAGAAGTGGATACGGACGACTCAACTTCATATGTTGATTTAAATGACTTTGTTCCACGACATAACTCACAAGTAATACCCAAAGAAAAGGTTGGGGAAATATTACCATGGGTACATATCGCTATCAGCAATGCAAAGCGACAACTAATAAATACATACCATGACATTAAACCCGAATTTTTACAAAACTATCTTGATGAGTTTTGTTACAAATTTAACCGAAGGTATTATGGGGAAGCTTTGTTTAACAGGCTACTTGTGGCTTGTGTACGTTATAAAAATGAATTTAGGTATAAATACGGATAATCATTTAAAATTAAAACATTATATCACAGATTCAATAAATTGGTGATGTCAGGTGGTGCTAGAACCATTAATGGTTGGTGTGCCGGGCATGTAGCAAACCTAACGGGTGCGTGAAGGAGTTCACAAGTC
>CAYRBS010000636.1:0-1174 GCA_964422335.1 uncultured Mariniphaga sp.
ACCGTTCCGTGGTGTAGCATTTAAGTTCCTTTTTATTTATTCCGAAGATGGTACAAACAAACGACTCATCCTTTTTATTGAAGTAAGGAATTTGCCGGATTGCCTGCTTTACTCCCTCAAGGTTGTATTTGTTTAATATTGCATAAAAGTCATCAGGCCTTCCGCGTTCAATAACTCTTTGCACAATAACGTTACGCATTTTGAACCAATCGATTTTTTCTGTATCATATTCCCACAACAGCGACTTTCTTAGCCTGGCGTCTTTATGTAAGTGATAATCGCTAAAATACATTTCCTGTCGTTTTCTTTTTTAACAAATATACTGAATTTGTGTTGTAAAAGAGATTTAACCTTTGTCAAATAACTCTTTTACCGTTTTCATCGGTAAAAACATTTTTTCGCTGTCGGGCAATGTAATAAAACCATATTTTTCGTAAAAACGCACGGCATTCACATCAATAGGATCTGCAACTACTGCAAAAGAACCGATGATTTTAGCTGTTTCGAAGCTTCTTTTTAAAGCATCAATGAGTAAAATTTTCCCAATTCCCCGTCCCTGAAACCTGGAGTCGATTGCCAGTCTTCCAAGCAGGGTGGTTGGTATGGCAGAATATGCTACGGGAAGTTTTTTCTGAAAACCGGGAGGGATCAGATGAAGGGGGATACTGTTATTCGATAAAGTATAATAACCTTTAATAAGTTCTGTTTCAGTATCGATCAGTATAAAACATGCAGATAGTTTTCTTTTTACATCCTGACCAGCCTGGTAGTGTAAATAATTGTCAAGTAATTCTTTTCCACACAAAAAGCTCTTTCTTCTGTGTTTTGAGTGAAGTGGCTCCGTCAGATAATTCATCCGTTTAATTCTCTCTTGTATTCACTGGCCGCATCGAGCAGGTTTTTGTTGGGCTTGTTGGGATTCATCACTGCATCGAAAAAAATTTCGCTGTCCTTTTTAGATACTAATACCCGTTCCCTCTCCTCAATAATTTCATTCGCCCGTTCCTGTACGGTCAAAATCACAAAATCTGTGAGACTCCTGTATCCACCGAGCCGGGCTGCTCTTTCGAAAAATAATTTTTGTTCTTTGGATAGCCTTGTGTCGAACCTTGCTTTTTCTTCTGCCGTTGCCATAATCTTTTTATTTTTACAAAAGTACGGAAAAAAACCGTAC
>CAYRBS010000637.1:0-1173 GCA_964422335.1 uncultured Mariniphaga sp.
ACAATTTTACTTTGCTGATTTCCTGCATGTATCTTTTCAGCGACAATGAATCGAGGTCGGTGAATTGTTTATTTATTTTTAGTTGTCTCATACTTTAACTCTGCTTTACAGTTAATGCTTCTTTTTTATAAAAGAACCACCTTTTATTTAACAATTTTTCGGCCGTAAAAATCATACAGCACTTCTTCGTATTCAGCGTTCACAGGCATAGCCGGGTTATATTCAGGAGCATTTTTTATATCTTCTTTCGGAAGGTTGATTTTTGCTTCCTTGTCCAAATAGCTGATATGCTCAATCAGTTCAACCGGGAGCATCACCTTTTTACTTAAAGGCACAAGGTTTTTGGTATCAACAACCACATACAGTATCTGCCAGCTGTCATCGTCAATGATCAGGTCTTCGATGTGCCCGAACTGATCATCGACGGCATGAATGAAATATCCGTGAACTTCACTAAAGCTGCGTAAACTGGTGTTGACAGATTCTTCATCTTCCGGTTTTCGGGGTAACTTAAATGGATAACCGGAACCCAATAACGATTCTTTTCCGGCGTATGTTACAATATTCGCCGGCCAGTAAGGTTGCAGATCATAATGTTTCAGCAGCTCTTTCTCATACTTTCGCGATACAGGCAAATCAAATTCCAAACCGGGTGCCTGTTCAATATTTTCTACTGTTAACTTAACCGGGAAGTGTTTCTTTTCCCATTCCGGTTCCCCAAGATACATCCTTGGTATCAATACTCTCTTTTCGGAAAAGAAATTACCGAGGTCTGCTTCCAGGTACCTGATCACCCACGTCTCTTCATCGAAAAGAAAATTTTTTACTTTCCCTTTATCCCCGTCAATCGCTTGTATCGAATAATTTTTAAGTTCTTTTAAACTCCGTTTCATTGTTTTTGAATTTTTGGTTATTCTAATTTTTAAAAATATTTCCACCTTTGTTTAATTGCGGTGGCAACACTCATTCCAGATGACCGGATAAGAATGACAACCCGCTGCTTTCTTGCTAAAAAACTGGCACTTATGCCAGACCATCCTATTTTCATGAACAAATGCCCGTTGTGAAAAAATGAGGAAAAAATTCCCCATATTCCCCATATTCCCCATATTCCCATTTTCATTTTACGGAACCTGCCGTTCACAATGGTGGCCCGGCCAAAGACCCACCGGA
>CAYRBS010000638.1:0-1170 GCA_964422335.1 uncultured Mariniphaga sp.
AGTATTGTGGGGAAATTCGGCTTTCCTTACCGGTCGGCCTATTCCGCTTCGAAACATGCGCTACATGGCTTTTTTGAAAGCCTGCGGGCCGAAAATACGCGGAACAACATTCGTGTATCCATTATTATTCCGGGACGTATAAAAACCAATATTTCGATGAATGCGCTCGAAAAAAACGGAACACCACACGGGAAAATGGATGAAGGACTGGATAAAGGCAAAAACCCCGAAAAGACTGCAAAAAAAATATGTAACAAATTGAAAAAAGAACGGAAAGAGATACTTGCAGGCGGAATTGAATTGATTATGGTATATATTCGCCGGTTTTTTCCCCGTTTATATTATTATATGGCATCAAGGGTAAAACCATTATAAAAATAGTCAACAGAAGAAAAAATGGCAGGAAAGATTAACGGAATACAGCAGTTGGGCGTGGGAGTCGAAAATTTACAGGAAGCCTGGAAATGGTATCGCGAGCATTTTTCAATGGATATCCGAATGTTTGAAGATGAAGCGGTTGCCGAACTGATGTTGCCCTATACCGATGGAAAACCCCGGGCCCGGCATGCCGTTCTGGCGCTGAATATGCGTGGAGGGGGCGGCTTCGAAATCTGGCAGCACAAAGGGAAAAAACCCGAACCTCCGGCCTTTGAAATTCAACTGGGCGATCTCGGAATCAACATCGGGAAAATAAAAACGGATAATGTACAGGAGGCTTTCAAAAAATTTCGTGATTCAGGACTCAATACATTGGGTCAAATTACGCTGGATCCTTCCGGGAATGAGCATTTTTACCTGAAAGATTATTTTGGGAATCTTTGGGAAATAAAAAATGAAAAGGAAGTGTTCCGCCGCGAGAAGTCAGTTACCGGCGGGGTACTGGGAGCGGTAATTGGTGCAAAAAATATGGAAGAAAGCCTGGCGGTGTATCGGGATATTTTGCAATACGACAAGATAGTTTACGATGTTACCGATACGTTTCCCGATTTTGCAGTACTTCCCGGTGGTAAAGGGAAATTCCGGAGGGTGTTGCTCAGGCATTCCGATGTAAAACGCGGTGCTTTCAGCCCGTTTTTCGGTTCCTCCTATATTGAATTGATACAGGCGATTGACCGCCGGCCACGCGATATTTTTGAAGGTCGCATTTGGGGTGATCCGGGGTTTATCCAC
>CAYRBS010000639.1:0-1162 GCA_964422335.1 uncultured Mariniphaga sp.
CTGATTCCTTTGTTGGTAACCGAAGGAATGGCAATAATGGGTTTTCCGCCGTTACTGAGCGAAGCGCCGCGCAAAAAGTCGATTTGCCCGCCAACCCCCGAGTAAAATTTTGTACCGATTGAGTCGGCACAAACCTGGCCGGTGATATCAATTTGCAATGCTGAATTAATGGCCGTTACTTTTGGGTTTTTGGCAATCACATTCACGCGGTTGGTATATTTTACATCCTGCATGGCCACCCCGGGATTGTCATCGATAAAGTCATACAGTTTTTTGGAGCCCATCAGGAAAGTAGCCACCAGTTTACCTTTATCTATTTTTTTGTTTTTGCCGTTTACCACTCCTTTGTCAACCAGCGGCAAAATGCCATCGGCAAACATTTCGGAGTGGACCCCTAAATCTTTGTGGTTGCCCAGCATGGTAAGCACCGCGTTGGGGATAGCCCCAATGCCCATCTGGAGGGTTGCGCCGTCTTCCACCAATTCAGCAACATATCTCCCGATTTTCCGGTCGGTTTCGCCAATGGGGCCGGGGTCGGCTGCGATAAGCTCGCTGTCGTCTTCTACAAAAAGGTCAATTTCATCAATATGGATCATCGCATCACCAAAAGCACGCGGTACGTTGGGGTTCACAATGGCAATCACCGTATCGGCTTTTTCCACAGCGGCAAGTGTGGCATCAACGGATGTTCCCAGCGATGCATAACCAAACTTGTCGGGTACCGAAACCTGGATCATGGCCACGTTTACCTGCAAATAGCCTTCACGAATAAGGCGTTGTGTTTCCTGCAGGAAAACCGGGATGTAATCGGCATAACCAGCCTGGGTTTGCTTTCTTACATTCGCACCTACAAAAAACGATTCGAGCTGAAAAATACCTTCAAACTCAGGATTTGCGTAAGGAGCATCCCCTTCTGTATGAATGTGTTGGATGCGCACGTTCCTGAATTCTTTGTTGCGTCCACGTTCACACATCGCTTTTATTAAAGGATGGGGGGTTACCGCAACACTATGGAGGTGAACACGGTCGTTCGATTTAATAACTTTTACTGCTTCGGTGGCACTGATGAACCTTATATTCTTCATGTTCTTTCGGTTAATAAAACGGGTTATAAATAAAGGTCGCAAAGATAGGAAAATGTTCAGCGTTTAAATCTTTCGAA
>CAYRBS010000640.1:0-1162 GCA_964422335.1 uncultured Mariniphaga sp.
CTATGAAAATCCGTTTAATTTTTACTTTAACAATTTTTAGTATGGTGGTGGCATGTAATCAAACACAAAGCAATTCTCCCGACCAATGGAGCGAAACAAAACTTACAGAATGGTTTAATGACAGCGAATGGAACCAGGGTTGGGAAATTCAACCCGATAAATCGGTAAACCCATTGGAGTTTGCCATTCAGTATCATAAAAACCCGGAACGCTGGGACAAAGCATTTCTTTTTTTAAAGGAAAAAGACCTGAATGCGCTGGAACCTGGACGTTATGAGCTGGAAGGAACGGATTTATTCGTTAATGTGGATGCATATTCAACAAAAAACGAAGAGGATGCACGATTTGAAGCCCACCAAAAATATGCCGACATCCAGTACCTGGTTTCCGGCGAGGAAAAAATCGGGGTTTTACCCCTGGAAGAAACAACCGTTTCCACACCTTATGATGAAAAAAATGATATCGTATTTTTAACTTCGGAAGAAGAAAATTACCGGCTTGCGACACCTGACCGTTTTTTTGTGTTCTTCCCGGATGATGCACACCAGCCTTGTGTTAAAACATCCGAAAATACAGAAGTCAGGAAGGTGGTGGTTAAAGTCAGGATTGATTGAAATGAACAGTTTTAAGGCAGCACATTTTAAGTGGCTGAACCAACCGGAAAAATTTGAATTTCTCAATGATTCGCTGGTTATAGAAACAGAACCTGAAACGGATTTGTGGCAACGTACTTTTTATGGGTTCAGCAAGATGAATGCACCGGCTTATTTGACCGAAACCATGGAAAATTTCACCTTCCGTGTAAAAACCAGTTTCGAAACAAAAAACCGGTTCGACCAGTGCGGGGTTCTGCTGTATATTGATGACGAAAACTGGGTGAAAGTTTCGGTAGAACATGAAAATGAGAAATTTGCCCGGCTGGGCTCGGTCGTAACCAACCTGGGCTATTCCGACTGGGCAACTACCGACATTCCTTTTCCTGTCAATCAAATGTGGTATGCCGTAAGCCGTAAAAACCAGGATGTTTTTATTGAATTTTCGAATGACGGAACCAATTTCAGGCAGATGCGGATTTTACACCTGCACAAACCTGTTGAAAAGGTAAAAATCGGAATTTATGCCTGCAGCCCGCTGAAATCAAGTTTTGCAGCCAACTTTTCAG
>CAYRBS010000641.1:0-1160 GCA_964422335.1 uncultured Mariniphaga sp.
CCGCAAAAACAATTAAGTCGTTTGATGATTGGGATGGGGTATTTCCGGTTTACACCGATTATACCGGCGACACGGAACCCCGTAATCATCCGGGAGCGGAAACAAATCCCAAACGGATTTATACCAATACCACAGGCCGCAATGATTTTCATATTATGAAAGTGGCTAATGATAAAACATATATTTACTTTTATGCACAAACAAAAGAAAATATTACCGAAAACCAGAATAGCAACTGGATGAATCTCTACGTTGATTGCGACCGTGATGCTGACACGGGGTGGTTGGGCTATGATTTTCGGGTTGCAGAAGGAAAATACGAGCAGCACTATAAAAACGGGAAATGGGAAAATTTGGCTGAAATAACTTTTCAGGTTGAAAATAACAAAATAATGTACTCAATTCCGCTTCAACTAATAAAGCTTGACAGTCGTCCCGACCTGGAATTTAAATGGTCTGATAATATGCAGGATGAAACAGATCCTCTTGATTGGTACATTAATGGTGATGTTGCTCCTGGCGGGCGTTTTAACTTTATTTATACCAGATAGTAATGAAAAAAAGAACATTTCTTATTATGATGATGACGGCATTTCAACTGGGATTGATAGCTCAAATTCCTCCGGTTTTGAATGATGCTAATGAACACATTCGTTCCTCGAAGCTAACTCATAAATATTTAACACCTGTTCGGGTAGTTCATGTATTTGAAGAGGACGAAAGCAAGGTAAACAATCCAGAAAGTATTTTGAATCCGGGATTAGGGCAGGCTGATTTGAACCAGGGGGAATATTTGACACTGGTCAGCGACGACGATTCTCAGCCGGGCATTATCCTCGATTTTGGGAAAGAAATCCAGGGTGGGATAGAAATTGTAACTTCGATGAATAATGCCAATCCTGCCGGCAGGGTGCGCCTTCGGTTTGGGGAGTCGGTAGCAGAAACCATGAGCGAAGTAACAGAAGACGGCGCTACCAACGACCATGCCATGCGCGATTTTGAAGTTACCCTTCCCTGGCTGGGGCGCCTGGATGTGGGGCAGACAGGTTTCCGGTTCGTACGCATCGACCTGGTCGAACCCAATGCCCAATTGGAAATAAAGGAAGCTAGTGTAATGATTTTTAAATAAACGAATTATTATTATCTTTGCCCTATGGCAA
>CAYRBS010000642.1:0-1159 GCA_964422335.1 uncultured Mariniphaga sp.
ATACGTTTAATGTCCGGGGAAATGTGGACTTAAAAATCAACGAATGGATTAAAACTTCGGTGGATGGCGCTTCTGTTTTTGTTAATGACAGAGATGCCCGTGGAAATTACTGGGGGGATGCAGCAAATATAAGGCCGCATTTATATACTCCGTTGCTCCCATTCGATCTTATTGATCAGGAAAACGACTTATTTAGAAGCCGGAAAAACGATGTGAATGAAGAATACCTTCTCGGCGGCAATTCCAATCACATGAACACTCCCTTTGGAGATGGATATTCCGGAGGTTATGAAGAAAGAATAGAACGGAATTTCTCGTTCAATAACAGAATTGATTTTGACCTGGAAAAATTCACTGAAGGTTTATCATTCCATACCAACATCAGTTTTGACTATTATACACGGTATTACCAGCGTATTGCCAATAGTTACTCTGTTTATGAGCCTACCTGGGCCGAAGACGAAGACAGAATTATTGATTTAACGCAGCATGGTGTTGACGAAAGGCCGGGAACCCAGTCTGTGGGAAATACTTTTTTTCGCAGAAGGTTTGGTTTTTACGGGTTGCTCAGTTACGACCGGTTGTTTAACGATGTGCACCATGTTACCGGCTCATTGCTGGGCTATGGTAGTAATTTCAAGGAATCATGGAATTTCCAGGGGCTGAAACAAGCCCATGTTGGCCTACAGGTGTCATATGTGTATGATCAGAAATACATGGTTGATTTCAGCAGCAATTATGCCAATTCCACGAAACTGCCCGAGGGCAACCGGGGAGGTTTCTCTCCTTCACTCGGGCTGGCCTGGATGATGAGTTCTGAAGATTTTATGGCATCTGCCGACAATGTTGATTATCTGAAATTAAGATTATCAGGCGGAACGCTTAATTCAGACCTTCCCATTGGTGGTTATTATTACTATGATTACCAGTATGGAGGTTCAGGATGGTATAACTGGTACGAAGGCACAAGGAGCCGCGGCGGAACCAGTTCCAGCTGGAGCAACAATCCTAACCTGGGATTTGCCAAACGCAACGAGGTTACTTTTGGATTTGAAGGGTTGTTTTTCGATAAAATGCTGGGGCTGGAAGCCAACGTGTTTTATGAACTCTATAGCGACCTGGTTACCCGCCCGGGAACGGTTTATCCCAGTTTTTATAC
>CAYRBS010000643.1:0-1158 GCA_964422335.1 uncultured Mariniphaga sp.
CCAGCCGCATTGTTCGGCTTCGGGCACGGCCGACATCTTTTCCCAGTAATAATCGATTTCATCCTGTGTTTCACATTCCACCACCAGCGAAATGCCTTCGTTGAACCCAAATCCGTGTGGCTGGGAGCTGTCCATTGCCATCATCACATAATCATTGATGCTGAACTGTGCGTGTTTTACATGGCCTTCCACATCGCCTTCACCGGCTTCATATTTTAAAATGCCGGTAACCGATGAGTTTTTAAATACCGACGTATAATACCCGATGGCTTCTTCGGCTTTTCCCGCTTTTTCGCCCGTGAACATAAGTGTGGGGGAAAATTTCTGTCCCACATCTTCCATTTTTCCGAATGATAATTGCCAGCTAACGCCGTACTTGTCCTGAACCCAGCCGTATTTTTGGCTCCATGGATATTTGTCGAGTGGCATCAGTACCTTCCCTTCCTCTGAAAGTCTCGCCCAGGCATCCTCCGCCTCCTTTTCGGTTTCGCACACCACAAAAAAGGAGATGGACGGGTTGGGCGTAAATTCGGGTCCGCCGTTGATGCACATAAACTTTTGCCCGGCGGTCTCAAATGTGGAGACGAAGTGGTTTTCATCGGTAATTTCAGCGCCGAATACAGCGCAGTAAAATTCTGCCGCTTCTTTTGCCTGTTGGTTAAACCAAAGGCACGGATAAATCTGATTTTTCATGACTCGTTTTTTTCTGAACAGTTAAACATCCATTGTACACCGAATTTGTCTTTGCAACTTCCGTAGTAATCACCCCAAAACATGTCCTGCAGTTCCGTTTCCACCTCGCCGCCTTCGGAAAGGGCTTGGAACAAACGTCTGGTTTCTTCTCTGGTCTCGGGCATCAGGTTGATATACACATTGTTCCCTGGATTTAGCTTAAAACCCAACGATTCCGGGACATCGGTGCCCATTAAATAATGGCCGTCGAGAATGGGTAATGTTACGTGCATCACCAGGTTTTGGTCTTCCTCCGGCAGTGGCCCCATATCATCCCCGGGCGGGATGTCTTTGAAACGGATAATTCCGTCGCCCATAAATTCGGTGCCAAAAACCGATTTGTAAAAATTGAACGCTTCTTCGGTGTTGCGGGTAAAATTCAAATAGGTGCTAACGCTTGCCATAACTATTGATTTAAATGGTTGA
>CAYRBS010000644.1:0-1157 GCA_964422335.1 uncultured Mariniphaga sp.
GCCTGTGTGTGAAATGCGGGCACAAGATTCCACACGAACAGGGGGTAAAATGTACGGAAATTAAATGCCCGGAATGCTGTCATACCATGGTGCGTGAGGAGCTTGCGGCCAGCAGGAAAAAGTAAAAATGGAACAGGAAAACCGGGTGATCGAGGCCATTTCCGGAGTAATGCATCCTGCCATAAATTGTTCACTTACTGAGCTGGGCATTGTGCAGGATTTAGAAGTTTACGGTGAAAACATCGTGATTGCTACTTTCGTTTTTCCGTTTCAAAAAATTCCCATAAAAGATAAATTGATTGGCCCGGTTGAGCAAGCAGCAAAAAATTGCGGGTATAACCTGGAATACATCGTGCGTTATATGAAAGAGTCCGAGAAAAAACGTTTTCTGGAATTGGAAAAAAAGAATTGGAACCACAATAAAAATACAGCAGCTAATTGTCAATCATAATTCTTTGAAAATCGTTATTTTTGCAGAAATGATATAGCTATGACAACATTAGAAATTAAAAATGAAATAAAAAAAACGATTGATGATTTACCGGAAACAGTTTTAAATGATGTTCTGGAATACCTGAATGAGGTAAAAAATACATCAAATGAAAAAATACTGTTATCTAAAAATCTAAGTTCTATTCTGCGCGAAGATAAAAATCTTCTGCAACGGCTGGCAAAATGATTGGTATTAGTGATGTTGAATTAATCCATCAAATTCTCATTGAAAAATTTGGTGGCAGTCACGGAATTCGGGATAAAAAAATGCTGGAATCTGCTTTGGCAAGGCCATTCCAAACTTTCGATGAAAAAGATCTGTATCAATCACCTATAGAAAAAGCTGCCGCTCTTCTTGAAAGTATTTTGATAAACCATCTATTTATTGATGGAAACAAACGGATAGGCTAATTTCTGATGCGATTGCTGCTCATTAATAATGATTTAGATATCTCAGCAAACGAAGAAGAAAAATACAAATTCGTAATTTCTGTTTCCCGGGGCAAATTGCGTTGGGCAGGAATTATTAAATGGCTAAATGAAAAAGTAATTAAAATTGAACCCAGTGTATAAATACCTCTTTGGTCCGGTGCCCTCGCGCAGACTGGGCATGTCGCTGGGTGTGGATTTGGTTCCCAAAAAAGTGTGTTCGCTCAACTGCGTGT
>CAYRBS010000645.1:0-1155 GCA_964422335.1 uncultured Mariniphaga sp.
GTACGCATCGACCTGGTCGAACCCAATGCCCAATTGGAAATAAAGGAAGCTAGTGCTTCTTTTGTTTACCGGGACATTCCGTACCTGGGCTCATTTAAAAGCAACGACGAACGGTTGAACGATATTTGGATGACCGGCGCTTATACCGTCCATCTGAACATGCAGGACTACTTGTGGGACGGCATTAAACGCGACCGCCTGGTGTGGGTGGGCGACCTCCACCCGGAAGTGATGGTGGTAAATACGGTTTTCGGGTACAACGAGGTAGTTCCCAAAAGCCTTGACCTGGCCCGCGATTTAACACCCCTTCCCGGCTGGATGAATGGTATCAGTTCTTATTCCATGTGGTGGGTGCTGATTCACCGCGACTGGTATAATTACCAGGGCGATCTGGAATACCTGAAGGAACAAAAGGATTACCTGGCTGCTTTGCTTCGCCACCTGGCTTCAAAAGTAGATGACGATGGGAAGGAAGTGCTGGATGGAAACCGTTTTCTGGATTGGCCTTCCAGCGAAAATCCGGAGGCAGTGCACGCCGGGTTGCAATCGATGATGGTAATGACATTCGAGGCAGGTGCAGAGCTATCCAAAATACTGAATGACAGGGATACGGAATTGCTCTGTATTGAAACTGCTGAGAGGTTAAAAAAACATGTTCCCGGCATGGCCGGATCAAAACAGGCGGCATCTCTGCTGGCACTGTCAGGTCTGGTGTCTCCTGAAAAAGCCAATGCCGAAATTCTGGCAAAGGACGGGTCCAGAAGAATGTCCACTTTTTATGGTTATTACATGTTGCAGGCACGCGCAAAGGATGGTGACTACCAGGGAGCGCTGGATAACATCCGGGAATACTGGGGTGGAATGCTCGACTTGGGGGCAACCACTTTTTGGGAAGATTTTAATATTGAATGGATGGAAAACGCAGCCAGGATAGATGAAGTGGTTCCCGAGGGCAAAGTAGATGTGCATGGTGCGTATGGCGATTATTGCTATGTGAGTTACCGTCACAGCCTCTGCCATGGCTGGGCTGCCGGTCCTACAGCATGGCTTACGGAGCATGTGCTGGGTGTGAAGGTACTTGAACCGGGCGGAAAAACAATCCGGATTGAACCCAACCTGGGTGATTTGGAATGGGTGGAAGGAACTTTTCCAACC
>CAYRBS010000646.1:0-1154 GCA_964422335.1 uncultured Mariniphaga sp.
GGAGGGGGCCTTTTATTATATTTCTGATCCGGCGCACGGATTGTTAAAATATACACAGGACGAGTTTGTAAAGTTTTGGGCTTCTACACAGGAAGACGGGCAACCCGCCGGAATTGGACTGCTTTTGGAACCCACTTCCGATTTTTATGTGGAGGAAGGTGAACAGCTGAACAAAACCGGTTTCCGCTTCCTGCTTTCCTATCTGAGGCCATATCGTAAGCTGATTACACAACTATTGCTGGGTTTTCTCACCGGCAGTATTCTCAGCCTTATTTTTCCGTTTCTCACGCAGGCTATTGTGGATGTGGGTATTACTACCAACAACCTCAGCTTTATTGTTTTGGTGCTCATTGCGCAGTTGGTTTTAACAGTGAGCCAAACAGCTGTGGGTTTTATCCGAAGGTGGATTATGCTCCATACGAGCGCCCGGGTGAGTATTTCGCTTATCTCCGATTTTCTTATCAAACTGATGAAGCTGCCCATCCGCTTTTTCGACACCAAACTCATCGGTGACCTCCGTCAGCGCATCGACGATAACCAGCGTATCCAGAATTTCCTTACCGGCAACCTTATAAGTATGTCGTTCGGCATTTTTATCTTTGTTATTTACAGTTTTGTAATGGCCTATTACGACTGGACAATCCTGCTCATATTCTACCTGGGAAGCACATTGTATGTGGGATGGATACTAATGTTTCTGAAAAAACGGAAAGAGATTGATTACAGGAGGTTTAACGTGGCATCGGCCAACCAGAGTAACGTTTACCAGTTGATTACCGGCATGCAGGAAATTAAACTGAACAACTGCGAAAAGCAGAAACGGTGGGAGTGGGAGCGTATTCAGGCCAGATTGTTCCGGGTGAGTGTGAAAGGACTGATTTTGAACCAGAACCAGGAAGCAGGTTCCATGTTTATAAACCATGTGAAGAATATCCTTATTTCCTTTATTGCTGCCAAGGCAGTGGTGGAAGGAAGCATGACCCTGGGGATGATGATGGCCATTCAATATATAATTGGTCAACTGAACAGTCCGGTTAATGAATTTATAGGTTTCATCCAGGCGGGGCAGGATGCCAAAATCAGCCTGGAGCGGCTGGGAGAAATTCACCAGCGTGATGACGAAGAAAGGCCGGATGAACAGAAAAATTACGAAC
>CAYRBS010000647.1:0-1142 GCA_964422335.1 uncultured Mariniphaga sp.
AATGTGTTGTTGCCACCGCTGGGAGTGGTAATGTTTAGTGCCCCCTAAATCCCCCTGATGTTGTGTCCACCGTCAAATATTGAATGCTGTCATTTCGAATCTGAGGCACGAAGATGAGAAATCTTACTATTTCAGCAGATTTCTCCCAAAGGTCGAAATGACATTTCCAAGTTGAATTGACTCAAAATTTCGCGGGATTTAGGAGAGGTGAGAAGATTTTATATTGATTGCAGTTATAAACATTATAATTTAAATTTTCCCCCTTTGGGGGAACAAAAGGGGGCTCCTTATGAATCCAGTATCAACTTATCGTTTTCAGTTTAATAAAGATTTTTCACTGAAAGATGCCGAAAAACTGATTCCTTACCTGAAAAAGTCAGGAATTAAAACCGTTTATGCCTCGCCGGTTTTCCAGGCGGTAAAAGGCAGCACGCACGGTTACGATGTAACCAATCCGTTGCAGATCAATCCGGAAATCGGGACAGAAGAGGATTTTGAAAACCTGGTTGAAAAGCTGCATGAAAATGAAATAGGCTGGGTGCAGGACATTGTTCCCAACCACATGGCTTTTTCGCCCGAAAATCCATGGATTTATGATGTTTTGGAGAAAGGGAATAATTCTGAATATTTCGATTTTTTCGATATTCAGGAAAATCACCCGGACGAATCTCTGAATGGAAAACTGATGTTGCCGTTTTTTGGGAAACCGCTTGGTCAAATGCTCGAAGATAACGAACTGACAATTCGTTTTACCGAAACCGGATTCAAACTGAACTATTTCGATAATGAATATCCGCTCTCGGTTCCGGCGTACCCTAAATTGCTGGAGGCGGAAAAAAAATCCAATATTCCGGCTACTGTTGCGGCTTTTTTGAATGCCGGAAAAAACATTAGCAATTTCAGTGAGCTGCTCCAAAAGTTGGTGGTGGACTATTCCCGTTCGGATGAAACCAAAAAATATGTGGATGAAAGGCTGGCTGCTGTAAACAGCAATCAGGATAAGCTACAGGAGATAATTGAGCAGTTGTATTATTATCCTTCGTTTTGGAAAGACACCGAAACAAAAATCAATTACCGCCGGTTTTTTACCATCAACGGCCTGATTTGCGTCAATGTTCAGCACGAACATGTTTTTGATGCCA
>CAYRBS010000648.1:0-1139 GCA_964422335.1 uncultured Mariniphaga sp.
CCGGTTGCGGCATACAAATTGGCCAGCATGTAGTAGGCGTTTAATTGTTGTTTTTGGGCATTGCTACTTTCCAGCAGGGTTAATCCTTCCAGAAAATGTTCCTCTGCTTTTTCGTACTCTTTTTCACCATAAAAGAAATACTTTCCCCGGAGAACGTTGAAATTCCCGCTGGTATAAGGATTTGAAAGTTGTTTTGCGATACGGGCAGCTTCTTCCAGCTCTTTTTTTGCTGCTTCAAATTCTTTCCTTTCCAGAAGTAAATTTATTTTGTCGTGGGAAGCCGAAGCAAGTTCCATCTGGTTTCCGGCTTTCCGGTAAAAATCAATGGCCTGGTTGTATGTTTCAACCGCTTTTTCCGATTTTCCGGAACGATCGTAAAGAATGGCCAGGTTGTGGTAACACAATCCGGTGTGGTTGTCGTCTTCCATTCGGATAAAGTAATCCAGCGCGTTGTTGAGGTAGGTTTCAGCTTCATTATAATCGGTCAGCCAAACATACAATAACCCGATATTGATGTACGATTGGTGAATACTTAACGAATCGCCGAGTTTCTCGGCCAGTTGCAGCGACTTTAAATAGGCCTCCACCGCTTTTTCGTATTCGTTTTCGTATTCAAAGTTCACGCCCAGGTTATTCCACAAAGCAGATGCAAATTCCTCGTCGGTGGCCGCCAATCTGGTTTCCAGGCCTTTTTTGTAAAATCCGGATGACAACAAATGATTTCCTTCGTAGTAGTGAATTACCCCCAAAAGGTAATAAGCGCGTCCGGTCAGTGAATCGTTCTGGTTAGCCAGGCTGCCTTCAAGGACTAGATTGGCAATGCTGTCGGCCTGGTGAAGGTTCTCCGGGATTTGTTCTTTTGCATCGGAGAGCAAATCAACCAGGTAGTCGGTATCCTTACGGATATCAGGGGTTTCAGAACCAACTGCTGCGGCAGTAAATAAAAAAGAGTATATAATAAAAATGAACCTAATCATTGAAATAGATCGTTTTTGCCATCAAAGCGTAATCTTTCGTATTCCCGGCAAAAATAACACATTTCATTTTACACGAAAGCACGAAGAAAAAAATCATGCCTGTTTATTAAAATCAGGCATGAGTATTCGGAAGAAATATTTTGAAATTGCCGAACTTTTTTT
>CAYRBS010000649.1:0-1137 GCA_964422335.1 uncultured Mariniphaga sp.
GCTCCTGCTCCAATTTTCAACGGAATAGCCATGGTTGAAGAATCAGATGCCAACGGCGGGTTGCTTTATGGTTTGGGTGAAAATCGACGGGCATTGGGTGTGGCTGCAGTTCAGTTTGAAAACGACGAGGAAATTCCTAACGGATATTACGAACTGGATGAAAAACTGAACCTGGTAAAAAAAGAAGATTCAGAAACCGAAAACTTTATCCGCGAAAAATTTACCGTTCCCGAAGGCGTAATAGAAATTCAGGAATCATCTGTTTTGATTGTCGACGATAAAAACCGCCGCTGGAGATTGCCGCTCGGTAACGATAAATTCAGGGAACTGACAAATGCTGCTCAATTGCGTATTGCCCGCGAAGTAGCAACGGAAAGGGATTTGTTTAATGCCAGCGGAACATTTTATGAACTGCCGGCTGAAAATGCCGACGGGTTTGCCAAAATCCGCCCGGTTGCTTCACACAATTTTCGCATTCACGATTATGCATCTTACCGCGGAATGCTGGTAATGACAGGAATCGATCCGGGAGCAGAAACCGGAGACCATATCATCCGTTCTGAGGATGGAAAAGCTTCTGTTTGGGTAGGTGTCATCGACGATTTATGGGAAATGGGAAAACCGGTTGGACAAGGTGGCCCGTGGAAAAATACAAATGTGAAAGCTGGTGAACCATCTGATCCTTATTTAATTGCGTTTTATGACCAACGTTCTTTGGAAATTTCGCATGATTCTTCCGAACCCGTTAATTTTAAAATTGAAGTGGAACCCATCGGGCATGGCCCGTGGATGCTTTATGAGGAAGTTACCGTTGAACCCGGTGAAACTTTTAGCCACCAGTTCCCTGAAAGCTTTCAATCCAGATGGATTCGGTTTGTGGCTGACAAAAATTGTTCTGCTAATGCGTGGTTAGAATATAAATAATATTATTTTGGAATCCAATTTCAATAAACGCTGACAGGACCTGCGGACGCTGTCAGGGTTGCTTTAAAATCATTAATATGAATACAATAATCACTTTTATTACAGTCTTTACCATTGCCCTGACTGGTTTTTCACAATCAAACCATTCGGTTTTTCTCGAAGCCGAAAACTTTCAAAACAAAGGCGGCTGGGTGGTTGACCAGCAATTTATGG
>CAYRBS010000650.1:0-1134 GCA_964422335.1 uncultured Mariniphaga sp.
TAAAAACATAAATTAGAAAAATGAAAAATTGCCCAAATTGCAACTCTGAAATTGAGGATAGTTTTGAACTATGCTGGAACTGTAACTATAGTTTAACTGAAAACCGGGTTGTTGAGATAAAAGATTTGACCTTGCAGGAAGGGAACAGAGAAGTTGACTGTTTGAGGTGCAAAATACCGTTACTATTTTCCGGACAATTTGATTTTCACGAAGGAGTAAAGCTTGGAGTATTAGGCAATATTTTTGAACTTTTTGTAAATAGTGAAAAGTTTGATTTGTACATATGTCCCAAATGTGGTAAAGTAGAATTTTTTATCCCGTTAGATGACTCTGAGTTAAAACTTAAAAAATAATTCTAACAGTTCCAGTTAAAAATTAATTTGAATTCAAAAAAATAACGATGAAATTAATTGCACTTTTAAGTATCTGTTTTTTAATTATAAAGCATAAGGAATTTTATAAAAGAGCTTGTGAAATTATAATTAAAGGAATTGAATCAGTGATGATAAATGAAAACCAGCCGTTAACAATGTGCAAATGTAATGCGGCCGGGCATGGTTTTTCAACGTTTTCGCCTTGTTCAACCACCGCCAATCCGTCTTTGACGGATGACGGTGCTAAAAAGAAATTTAGCGATACGTCGGCTTGGCTCAGTGCAGATTTGAAAGGAAACCGTTTCAAAATCCCGCACTCCACTTGCATCAACCGTTAGAAAATATTTTAAAATGAGCATGAAACCTATATTTACTTTAATTCTATCATCAATTTTTTTCTTGTGTTTCAGTCAAGATAAGATTGATTACTCAGAAGATTTTGAATTAGAAGTATTAGAACCAAAATACCTTGTTCAAGACAAAAAATTTGAAGAATTGGTTAAAGCATCTGATTTAAGTGATAGCTGGAACATGACCAAAGAATTTGGAGGAAAAGACAGGCAAGATTGGAATATTTATAGTCATCAAGGAATATTTGGTAGTGAATATTATCGAATAGATTTTTTTATTAATGATGTAAAAAAATCTGAATCGAACTCATTGAAATATCTTGTAAAAGGGAAAACAAGGTTAATGGAAAATATTTGCGATTTCCAAGGTGAAATTGAAATAGTTGAAATTAGAATGCTTGAAGGGACAG
>CAYRBS010000651.1:0-1132 GCA_964422335.1 uncultured Mariniphaga sp.
CAGTGGTTCCCTTTTTATGAAAAACCAGTTGAACTACTAAAATTTAAACAATGAAAATTAGAAATGTCAATTACTTTACCCCAGTCGGGTATTTTTTTTACGGGCTACCTCCTTAATCTTTTCCGTATGAATGAATCAATTAAATAGAACTCATGTATTTTTTGTCAAATTTTAACTTATCGTAAATTATGAAGAAAAAAAAGAGCAAATTATCATGCTTTCCCAGAGGAAGTTTGCGGGTGGTTTCGGCTTTAAAACTGAAACTGCTTTTATCTTTTTTGCTTTTCGCATTAATGTTCCCTACTTTCAATTCGTTTGCAATTGATGGTGAACAGCAACAGCAAAGAGAAGTAAGCGGAAATGTAACTGATGATGGAGGGGAACCTCTGCCGGGCGTTTCTGTGATGGTCAAGGGTACATCTAAAGGGGTTGCAACCGACATTGATGGTAATTTTACTATCGGTGGACTAGTGTCATGTCAATCATCAAAGGTCGGGTAAAGTCTTTTTAGTTTAATTCTTGCATCATCAGTAGTAAACTGCCAATTTATTTTAGCAGTACTTTGGTTTCTCGCCTTTTGCCATGCATTAACTTGGGCAATAACTTTTTCTATGGTATCTATCCTTCTGTTAAGGCATTGTCCCATTAATACGTTCAGTTCAATTTCGGCCATATTTAGCCAGCTTCCATGCTTGGGAGTATATACAAATTCAAACCTGTCCCAGATTTGCTTCGCCTTTTCTGCTTTAAATGTTTCATAAAGTGCTCCCGGTTTATGAGTGCCTAAATTATCCATGACTAATGTTATTTTTTCTGCTTCTTTATAAAGGTCTGCAATTTCTTCTAAGTATTCCGCCCAGTCTTGTTTACGCTTCGTTGTTGTAACCTTCACATACCTTTTCCCGGCCAATGGTTCGTTGGCCATAAAAATATTGCACACTCCGTTTCGGGCATATTCATAATCGTATTTTTCTTCATGCCCCGGACCTGCTTTAATAGGTAATCTGGTCTCCTTTATTAGTTGCTTGGGCGACTCGTCCATGCAAACTACCGGGAGCCTGGCATCATAAGGCCGTTTGTAAACTTCTAATACCTTTTCCATATTTGCCACAAAATCACCGTTTTGCAAAGG
>CAYRBS010000652.1:0-1130 GCA_964422335.1 uncultured Mariniphaga sp.
TGGAAGCTATAGCAGCCAGGAGCTTTTTTAATTTAAGCGAAGTTTCAAAAGTAATCTCGGAAACCGCCGGAATATCCGTCTCTATAATTACGTTTAAAATACTGTTTAACCTGTCAAAATAGGACGACGGATCTTCGTTGTAAAATGGGAAATACCCGGTTTTCAGGTATTCTTTAAAATATGGGATTATTTTTACCTGTCTTGTTATTTCGTTGGAAATATCCTGGTGATTTGCAATTAAATCATTTAAATAAAAACTTTTAAAATTTAGAATGCCATTCAGCGCCAAATATTCACGGAATGACAAACCGGCAAGACGATAAGAACTTTTCCGGCGGCTAAGGTCTCCCTGTCCTTTATAGATTTTAAGCACCGACGATCCCGAATATACAATACTTAACCCGGGAAACCTGTCAAACGTATTTTTTATTTCGGCAGACCAGTCGTAACCCTTCAATTTCGGGGGATATTTGTGCACCTCGTCTAAAAACAGGTATTGAACTCCATATTTTACAAGTTCCTCAGCCAAATCAACGATGGAATGTCTGTACATCAGTTTATCGTCAAGTGAAAGGTAAACGGCCTGGTTTTGTCTGGTGGCATTTAACATTTTTGCCTTTTGAAGCATGAGCGTTGTTTTTCCAACTCCCCTGCTGCCCAGTATTTCAATCAATCTTGAATCCCAGTTTATTTCCCCAAATAAATATCTTTTAAAGTCCAGGCTGACTTTTTGAATTAACGAATTGCTGTAATTGAATATTTCCTGCATATTTGCAATACTTTGTAATTAGATACAAATATAAACAGTTTTAATTGTAATTAAATACAAAATGCTACTTCTCTTTTGTGTACTGGGAATTATTTTTTTGAAGAAAATATTTATGAAAATCGATAAATGTACTTTTTTGTACTTAAGCCACTGGTTTTCAGTTGCTCAATCTGTATGTAAAAACGGAGCAGTAAACATCGGCGAACCATACAGTAAAAAACCGGGTGGGAGAGTGTAAGTAACAGGAGGGAAAAATTTATGCTGGCGGGAATTTTTCGTCTTCTTCCTCTTTCGGCTTAAACGACCTTACGATGGCATGGGCTGCCAGCGGTGCAGTCAGGTAAATAAAAACCACTATAAA
>CAYRBS010000653.1:0-1129 GCA_964422335.1 uncultured Mariniphaga sp.
AAACCGGGAACCTGCCTGACAGAATAATTCGTTTGTTAATTCTTTGGGATGCCCATATTTTACCATCCTCATTTCACATCATGTCAAAAATACTGGCCTTAAAAGTACGAAATCATGTTGAAATTTCGATTTGTTTTGGGGAAAGTTTGTGCGCCGGGTAAAAATTATTGAGCCAGGTACCCGGGCATATTTTCCTGCGAAAACTCAATTTCCACCACATCGTCCTCCTTCCATTTTTTCGCAATTTTGCAGAAGCTTCCGGGAGGGGCAAAATATTTCACCTGTTTTACGGTCACTGAGGCATCTTCAGCCCACCGGGGAATACGAATGAACACTTCCATGTACCTTTTAATTTCCATACTGAAATTCAAACGGATGCTTCCACTGGCAGGAAAATCAGCTTCCTGCCTGATTTTCACCTTTCCTCCCATCGAGTGAGTGAAACCGATTTCTCCCGGTAAAAACAGGTTTACATGAATATCATCCACATTTCTTGTAAAAACATAGGGGGTAAAAATGGAATCCCATACTTCCGTTTGAGTGGCGTCGGAACGCTGCGACCAGATAATTTTTTCCATTTCATCCACAACGGCTGCGTCGCCGGTAAGTTGAAACAGAAAACCCGAAACCCGGAACCACCGGAATGCTTCCTTCTCCGGGAGCCTGTTATTTTTTGTTTCGGCCCTGAAACTTTCCCATACCCTTCGAAACCTCTCTAAATCAAAAGCCTCGTTCTCCTGCAGGTACATTTGCTGAAAAGTGAGAAGAGAGTCCAGTTTCGGATAGTTGCTTTCCTCCCGGCCGGAATCTGCAGTGTTTCCTGCGGAAGGCAGATCCGCATCCACCGTTAATTCGACCTCCTCAGGGGAAACTTTTCGGGTAACAAATTCCGGGAATTTCTCATGCTGGCTGCATGAAGTAAAAAAAAGAGCCATCAATCCGGCCAAAAACGCTTGTTTCATTTTAAAACAAATTCAAATTTCAAAAATAGTAACATTGAACCACGGACAGGGTTCAGCAGATAACAAAAAATAATTCCATAAATGAGGGTCTGTTTATTCTTGCTGCAAAACACCATTATCCATCACATAAAATGAACAATTGATACGCTCAGGTAATTTTCCGGATG
>CAYRBS010000654.1:0-1128 GCA_964422335.1 uncultured Mariniphaga sp.
AGCCTCCCCTAGCCCCTCCTTCCAAAGGAATCCCTTCGGGAAAAGGAGGGGAATAAGAGGAACCAATTACTAAAAGTATTTTTTAAAAAAGAACAACTAACAAAATACACTGGCCAAACTCCCTCTCCTTTGGAGAGGGCTGGGGAGAGGCTTCTCAATACTTCCCGTCCCTTACTTCAAAATGGGTAGGTTTTCCCAGTAATTTTTTCTCGTCTTCCATCCAACGGGCTGTCCACTCAACCACCTTTTGAACGGGCACTTCAGGTTCGCCGAATAAATGGTACGCCTGTTTTGGATTACTCAGGAGCGCTGTGGGCGCTTCTTTCCCGGTGAACCGGACTTCTTTACCAAACAATTTACCAAACTCCAGCGCAATGTTTCGAACAGAGAGGGTTTCAATTCCCGTAATATTAACAGGCCAGGCAGGGCTCGCGGCATGTTCAACAGAACGAAGAACCATGTTATTGGCGTCTCCCTGCCAAATCACATTAAAATAGCCCATAGTCAAATCCACCGGTTGGTCGTTTTTTACTTTGGCGGCAATGTCAACCAAAACACCGTAACGGGGTTCTACCGCGTAATTCAGCCGGATAAGCGCCACCGGCGTTTTGTGCGTTTTGCTTCCGTACTCAAACATTCGCTCCCGTCCCAAACACGACTGGGCGTATTCACCCAATGGACCTGGCATATCGGTTTCTTTGGAACCACCCGATTCTACCGGAACCAGCGAATACACACATCCGGTGGAATAGGCTACAATCCTGGAATCCTTATAGTATTCAGCAACAAGCGCCGGAAGGTAAGAATTCATAGCCCAGGTAAGCGACAGGTTCTCCTCTGAGCCAAATTTCATTCCCGCCAAAAAGAAAACATTTTTTACTTTGGGCAGGCTTTCAAGGAATTCCCTGTCGAGCAGATCACCCCGGATGGTTTCAATACCAAAACTTTCAATCTGCGCTTTTTCATCTTCATTCCGAAACCGTGAAACACCAATGATTCTTTTTTTTACTCCTGCCTTGTCGCAGGCTCTTTTTGCCATGTGGGCCAGGGAAGGGCCAATTTTCCCGGCTATTCCAAGAAAAATAATGTCGCCATCCAGCTTTTTAAATAATTCAACAGTTTCTTCCG
>CAYRBS010000655.1:0-1126 GCA_964422335.1 uncultured Mariniphaga sp.
TTTCATAGTCACTTTTTTGCCAAATTTAATGATTTTATATCAACTGGGATTATTCGTCGCCTCCACCAAACGATTACTGTTCCTTATTTATTGCCGCTTTTCGGTTGTATTCGCTGCTGAACAAGGGCTCAGGCGGAGACGGATGAAAGATGGGGGACAAACAACCTGAAACATTTGTTCTTTTTGTGTAAATTTTAAATTTTTAAATTTACCCTGTATTGCAGCTAAATTCCTTTAATTTGTTGCTTCAACCAAAAAGAATATTTTTTGAATGAATTTATAAAAAACAGTTTGTGGGCGGTTGCTTTTTTGCTGGTGCTGCTGGCCTGGATTTTTGGTTTGTTCATCGATTTAACGGGCGATTCGGGTTTGTATGCCGCCATTTCACGGCAAATGGTGGAATCGGGCGACTGGCTGAACCTGAAAATTCACGGCGAACCCTACGACCAGAAACCGCATTTGCTTTTTTGGCTGGCCGGTTTGGGAATTGAATTGTTTGGCAATTCCAACTTTGCATTTAAACTTTTCCCGTTTCTTTTTGCATTGAGCAGTTTGTGGTTCGTTTACAAACTAGGCCGGCTTTTGTTTTCACATGAGGCAGGATTAACAGCCGCACTGATTGCCGGAACTTCGCAAATGTTTTTTCTCTACCTGCTCGATATTCATACCGACACCATATTGCAGGCCGGTGTAACTCTGGCATTGTGGCAACTGATTGCTTATCTTGAAAAAAGAAAAGCCGCTCATTTCATTTTGGGCTTTACCGGCATCGGGCTGGCTATGCTTGCAAAAGGTCCGGTGGGGGCGGTGTTGCCGTTTTTTACTGTGCTGATTTATTTGATTGTAAAAAAAGATTTTCGTCAGCTCATTCACCCCAAATGGATTTTGGGAATTGTAATCGTGCTGATTGTTATTTCGCCAACGCTATTTCATTTGTTTGACAGTTTTGGGTGGGAAGGTATCCGTTTTTATTTCATTACCAACAATTTGGGCCGGGTAACCGGAGAGTACGCCGGTTCCAGCAACGACCCGTTTTTTTATCTCTACAACATGATTTGGGCTTTTTTACCGTGGACGCTCATTGTGCTGGCAGCACTCTGGTTCGAAATTAAAAGCTGGTTTTCTG
>CAYRBS010000656.1:0-1125 GCA_964422335.1 uncultured Mariniphaga sp.
CTATCGTTTAATCAGCCGGACCATCCGCAGGGCGGTATCCATAAAAATAATGCGGGGGTTTCCATTCATCGATATATGCTTTATTCCCAGCTCAAACTCTTTGGCAAACGGTATAATGTTTCGCTCGTTGATGTACGGGGCAAACCTTTCCCCCCAGCTTTTTTCTTCTTCGTTCATATACACCAGGTTGGGCTTTTTCAAATTCATCACAAAATATTCGCGCACCAGCCGGAGGGCAAAATCAAAAAATGCTTTCTGGCGGTCGCGGCCCAGCCCGGCCATTTCGTCGGCCCACTGCGTCAGCTCAAAAACCTCGCGTTTAAAAGCCAGCCGCATCATTTCCTGGAATTTTATAAAAAAATAGCGGGAATCTTCCCCGGGATGGAGGTATTCCCTGGCCTTGATAAAATTCCCGTTGGCCAGCCGAACGGCATCGCTTACTTTTTCGGGCGAAACTCCTTCCATTGCCGCAAGGGCTTTTTCCATCGAATGAGGGTCGATAAAAGGAACTTTTATAAGTTGCGCCCTTGAACGGATGGTGGAAATTACCGCCTCTTCGTCTTCGCTCACCAGCAAAAACAACGTTTTATCGGGCGGTTCTTCAATCAGTTTCAGCAGTTTATTGGAGCAGGCCCTGTGCATCTTTTCCGGCAGCCAGACAATCATTACTTTGTATTCCGATTCAAACGATTTCAGGTTCAGCTTCCGCATGATGGAGTCGCTCTCCTTCTCATAAATCAAGCCCTGCGCATTTTCGTTATCAATAAAACCCAGCCACTGGCTCAGGGTGAAATAGGCCGATTTCTGCACCATTTCGCGCCAGCGTGGAAGGAAATCATCGCTCACCGGTTTTTTAAATACTTTGGTGGGAAACACCGGGAATACAAAATGCAAATCGGGGTGAGCGAGTTTCCGGTATTTGCGGCACGAGGGGCATTCGCCGCACGAATCGGTTTCGCCCCGGTTGCGGCACGAAACGTATTGCGCGAAAGCCAGCGCCAGCGCCAGTTTTCCCGTTCCACCGGGGCCGGCAAACATCAGTGCGTGACTAATCCGCTGCTCATTCACCGAACGGATCAGCCGCTCTTTTATCTTATCCTGGCCAATTACATCTTTGAAAAACAT
>CAYRBS010000657.1:0-1125 GCA_964422335.1 uncultured Mariniphaga sp.
AAAGAGATATAGCCACAAATAAGCAAAGGAAATTGTAGCTTTGAGGGTTTAAATTTTTTGCGCCATAGCGCCTCAGCGGTAAAACTAATATTATGGAAAAAATCCACATGTGCGACACTTACGGGCAGTACCTTACCATGAAAGCTGAAATTGATGCGGCCATGCAGGAGGTGATAAAATCGACCCGATTCATAAAAAGCGGGAAAGTGCTTGAATTTGAAGAACAGCTCGCAAATTACCTGAATGCGAATGTAATTACCTGCGGAAACGGCACCGATGCCTTGCAAATTGCTTTTATGGCGCTGGGCTTGCAACCGGGCGACGAGGTAATCACCACGCCGTTTACTTTTATTGCTACTGCTGAAGTGCTGGCGCTGCTGGGATTGAAACCGGTTTTTGCCGATGTGCATCCCGGAACGTTTAATTTAAATGTGGCAGAAGTTGAAAAAGTTATCACAAAAAAAACAAAAGCCATTCTGCCGGTGCATCTTTTCGGACAATGTGCCCACCTGGAGCCGATGTTGGCACTGGCCCAAAAACACCATCTTTTTGTTGTGGAAGACGCTTGCCAGGCGCTGGGCACCGATTACATTTTCAGCGACGGCACCAAAAAGAAAGCCGGCACAGTGGGCCACATCGGGTGCAACTCGTTTTTCCCGTCGAAAAACCTGGGGGCTTTTGGCGATGGCGGCGCCGTTTTTACCGACGATGATAAACTGGCAGCCATTATCCGCTCCATTGCCAATCACGGTATGAAACAAAAATACCAGTACGAACGCATTGGCGTAAACTCAAGACTCGACAGCATTCAGGCGGCGGTTTTAAGCGTAAAGCTGAAATATTTCGGGAAACACATACAAGCCCGGCAGCAGGCAGCTACCTGGTATGATGAGCATTTAAGCGGAATTGAAGAAATTCAATTACCTGAAAGGGCGAAATACAGCACACACAGTTTCCATCAATATACTATTCAAACCAACCGGCGAAACGAGTTGCAGCAGTTTCTCAAAGAAAAAGGAATCCCGGCGATGGTTTACTATCCCGGAGTAATTCATTTGCAGGAAGCGTATAAATATTTGGGGCACAAAAAAGGCGATTTCCCGGTAAGTGAGCAATTGGCCGAAA
>CAYRBS010000658.1:0-1124 GCA_964422335.1 uncultured Mariniphaga sp.
GACAGTGAACGGGTTATTTCGGTCCTTAACAATGCGGGGTACACCTGGACCGACAAAGAGGAGGAGGCAGGTCTGATAGGCATTTTAGCCTGTTCGGTCCGGCAAAAAGCCATCGACAAGGTTTATTCGCGTATCCATAAATGGAACAAATGGAAAAACCACAAAAACCTGGTTACATTCATTTCGGGGTGCATTTTGCCGAATGATCACGAAAAATTCCTGAAAATGTTCGACATTACCTTTCAGATGAAAGATTTGCCGAAACTACCCGAATATATCAGCCAATACGGGATATCCACCCCGGTGCACCTGAAAGCAGGAATGGATCCGCACAACGAAAACATCGATCGGTTCTGGGACGTAAAGCCTTCTTACCAATCTGAATTTGAAGCTTTTATTCCCATACAAAACGGATGCGACAAGTTTTGCACTTTCTGCGCCGTACCCTATACGCGGGGGCGAGAAGTTTCGCGGCCATCGAAGGATATCCTGGCTGAAGCTGCCCTGCTGGTGGCCCGGGGCTATAAATCCATTACCCTGCTGGGGCAGAATGTAAATTCGTATGGGCTCGACAAAAAAGGAGAAGAAATCACATTTGCCGAACTGCTGCAACAGATGGGCGAACTGGGAGTGCAAACCGGAAAGGAATTCTGGGTTTACTTTACTTCCCCCCATCCCCGGGATATGACTACCGACGTAATTGAAACAATTGCCCGTTACCCCGTGCTGGCAAAACAAATCCACCTGCCCATGCAAAGCGGCGACAACAAGGTACTGATCCGAATGAACCGCAAGCACAATATGGAGAGGTACCGGGAAATAGTGCACGATATCCGCCGGTTACTCCCGGATGCCACTTTGTTTACCGATATCATTGTTGGTTTTACAGGCGAAACGGAAGAGCAATTTGAAAATACCCGCCGGGCCATGGAAGAGTTCCGGTTCAATATGGCTTACACTGCCATTTACTCGCCCAGGCCGGGAGCTACCAGCCACCGCTGGGCCGATGATGTACCGCTGGAAGAGAAAAAACGCCGCCTGCATGTGCTCACCGATGAATTGCGGAAATATAACCGGCAGAACAACCGGCAGCTTTTGGGCAAAACCCTTCGTGTGCTGGTGCG
>CAYRBS010000659.1:0-1119 GCA_964422335.1 uncultured Mariniphaga sp.
TTTTATCCAGCAACTCCAAAACTGCATCTTCGCGCATGGGATGTACCGCCGTGATACTTAACAGATCGTCCCTGAAATTTCCTGCAGAAGCAAATGCGTTGCCTTCGTAGCCCGTTAACAATTCAACATTTTTAATGAATTCCCTGAAAATATGGTAAGCTGCATTCACTGTGACTTCGTCCGGTGGTTCAACTTTTTTAAAAGCAGGCGGCCGTGTTGGTATTGCAATGTAGGCTACATCAGGTTCAAAACTTTGGATAACCCGGGCAGTGTTTTTTAATTCTTCAAGTGAATCGTTTACTCCTTTTACCAGCATGGTTTCTGTAACCATTTTCCCGGAGAAATAATTTCCGAAAACCCGTATTCCGTCTTTTATCTGATGAATATTCAGATGCTTGTGTGGCAGGTTCAGTTTTTTCCATTTTTCGAAAGAAAAAACATCGGCTTTAAAAGAAACATAATCCGCTTTGAGAAGATCATTCTGTACCTCAGGCAGGTCAATTAACGAAGCATTGGTAATTACAGCAACAGGAACACCCAACGTTTTAAGCTTTTCAATCAAAATACCCAGATTGATGTCCAGCGTTGGTTCCCCATCCGGAACAATGGTAATATAATCAGGATAATCTTTTTTATCCTGAATGTTGGATAATAACGCTTTTGCTTCATCAACCAGGTCGTCGGGTTTATAAAATTCCTGCCGGTTTATTTGCATTTTAATTGCTTTTCCCACCTGACAGTAAATACAGGAATAGGTACAAATTTTATACGGTATGTTATTCACCCCCAGGCTTTTCCCCAACCTGCGGGAAGGTACCGGGCCAAAAACTCTGCGTTCCATACTATTTTTAATTTTCAGGCTACCGTAATTTCTTTATGCAGGTAAACATCCTGAATGAGATTTAATAATTTGACGCCCTCTTCCATCGGCCGCTGAAAGGCTTTTCTGCCCGAGATAAGCCCTGTGCCGCCGGCGCGTTTGTTGATGACAGCCGTGCGAACAGCCAGTGAAAAATCATCGGCACCCGATGAAGCTCCGCCAGAGTTAATTAACCCGATTTTTCCCATGTAGCAGTTGGCCACCTGGTAGCGGCAAAGGTCAATCGGATGATCCGAAGT
>CAYRBS010000660.1:0-1114 GCA_964422335.1 uncultured Mariniphaga sp.
ACACCGGCATTCCGGTTATTCCCATGGCCATTCATTTTAAAGACGAAAACGATGCCTGGGTGGCCGATGATACTTTTGTGGGCCATTTTTTCAGGCAACTAAGCAAGCCGGTAACCCATGTTTCCCTCCGTTACGGTAAACCACTGGTGAACAACAATTACAAAATCCTTCAGAAAGAAACCCGGCAACAAATCGACTCCCTTTTACAGGAAATGATTTCAGGAACCAGGTAATTTGCCTTTTTTCTTTTTGAACCAGTAAAACACCGGGATTCCGGAAAGGGCGGTCAGGATAGCGATGGTAGATTCCCACGGACGCTCAAAGTATGCCAGAACCAGGATACCCAAACTAACAAGAATAAAAAAGATATGCGCCACCGGGTAACCGGGCAGTTTTAATTTCGATTTTCCGGTCATTCTCAACTTAAAAACGCCCAGCACAGCCAGGATAGGAAAAATGCCCAGCGAAAATCCCATGTAGGCCAGGATTTGTTCAAATGTTCCCGAGAGCACCAGCACGATGGCAATGGCGCTTTGTAAAAACAAGGCATTTTGCGGCACCTTAAAACGGGGATGGACAGCGGATACCCATTTGAAAAAATAGCCGTCGCGGGCCATGGAATAATACACCCGCGGCCCTAAAATGATAAAAGCGCTAAGCGAAGAAAACAGGGCAAACGAAATAAGCAGCGAAATAACCGTTTCGGCAATGCCGCCAAATGCGTGCCGCAAAGCCATACCTCCAATTTCGGGCTCACCGGCCATTTGAGCAGGCGGGATAGCATACACAAAAAATACGTTCAGCAGCAAGTACAGGAACGTCACAATGCCGGTAGAGATAAGCAATGAGCGGGGAATAATCCGTGACGGGTTTTTTATTTCAGAACCAATGTACGTGGCCGAATTCCAGCCGCTGTAGGCAAACATGATGAACATAAGCGACAGCCCGATTGATTTCCATCCGGTAAAACTGAAATCAAAAGGTTGTCCTGTTCCTGATACTGTTGTAAGGTTTTGAAAATTGCCCTTCCCAAAGATAATCCCCACAAAAATCAGCCCCACTACCAATAATACTTTCAGGATGGTCAGGCCATTCTGGACCTTTGCACCCAACA
>CAYRBS010000661.1:0-1114 GCA_964422335.1 uncultured Mariniphaga sp.
ACACCGGCATTCCGGTTATTCCCATGGCCATTCATTTTAAAGACGAAAACGATGCGTGGGTGGCCAATGATACTTTTGTAGGCCATTTTTTCAGGCAGATGAGCAAGCCGGTAACCCATGTTTACCTTCGCTACGGCAAACCGCTGGTAAACAACAATTACAAAATCCTTCAGAAAGAAACCCGGGAACAAATCGACACCCTGTTACAGGAAATAATTTCAGGAACCAGGTAACTTGCCCTTTTTCTTTTTGAACCAGTAAAACACCGGAATTCCGGAAAGGGCGGTCAGGATAGCAATGGTAGATTCCCACGGACGTTCGAAATAAGCCAGCACCAAAATGCCCAGACTAACCAAAATAAAGAAAATATGCACAAACGGATAACCGGGAAGTTTCAGTTTGCTTTGGCCGGTCATTCTCAACTTAAACACACCCAAAACGGCCAGAATAGGAAAAATGCCAAGCGAAAAACCCATGTAGGCCAGAATTTGTTCAAAAGTTCCCGACAGCACCAGCACGATGGCAATGGCGCTTTGTAAAAACAAGGCATTTTGCGGCACCTTAAAACGGGGATGGACAGCGGATACCCATTTGAAAAAATAGCCGTCGCGGGCCATGGAATAATACACCCGCGGCCCTAAAATGATAAAAGCGCTAAGCGAAGAAAACAGGGCAAACGAAATAAGCAGCGAAATAACCGTTTCGGCAATGCCGCCAAATGCGTGCCGCAAAGCCATACCTCCAATTTCGGGCTCACCGGCCATTTGAGCAGGCGGGATAGCATACACAAAAAATACGTTCAGCAGCAAATACAGGAATGTCACAATGCCGGTAGAGATAAGCAATGAGCGGGGAATAATCCGCGACGGGTTTTTTATTTCAGAACCAATGTACGTGGCCGAATTCCAGCCGCTGTAAGCAAACATGATGAACATAAGCGACAGTCCGATTGATTTCCATCCGGTAAAACTGAAATCAAAGGATTGTCCTGTTCCTACGGATGCTGTAAGGTTCTGAAAATTACCCTTCCCAAAAATAATTCCAATAAAAATCAGCCCTACTACCAATAATACTTTCAGGATGGTCAGGCCATTCTGGACCTTTGCACCCAACA
>CAYRBS010000662.1:0-1113 GCA_964422335.1 uncultured Mariniphaga sp.
CCCAAAAACCGACATACAAAGAGTTAGAGCTCCGGATAAAAGAGTTGCAGCAGGAGAGCGAGGAACGTTTCAGGCAACTCATCAAAAATTCGTTCGATATGATTGTGCTGATTGGCGCCGATGGAATTCAGCATTACGTGAGCGAATCGTGCGAAAAGATTTTGGGTTACAAACCGGAAGAGTTGACGAACATTCCGGTGATTGAGAAGATGATTCACCCGGACGACCGGGAAAAAACAATACAGGGGCTTCAGGAGATTGTTGCCAAAACCGGTACAGGCGGAACTCAGTACCGCCATCGGCACAAAAACGGAGGTTGGGTTTATCTCGAGGCGTTCGGG
Source organism: uncultured Mariniphaga sp. (assembly GCA_964422335.1). Lineage (GTDB taxonomy): Bacteria > Bacteroidota > Bacteroidia > Bacteroidales > Prolixibacteraceae > CAYRBS01. The sequence continues at coordinate 342 of CAYRBS010000662.1, forward strand.
ACCAACCAACTGGATAATCCTGCTGTGCAGTCGGTGGTGCTGAATGTACGCGATGTTACCGAACGAAAGCGCATTGAGCAGGTACTGAAGGAAAACGAGGCCCGTTTAAGCGAATTGAATGCCACCAAGGACAAGTTTTTTTCTATCATTGCCCATGACCTGAAAAGCCCGTTTAACAGTATTCTTGGTTTTAGTGAACTGCTGGCAGAGAAGGTACAAAATAAAGATTACAACGGAATTGAAAAATATGCGGCGGTAATTCAGCATTCATCCGGACGGGCCATGGAACTGCTTACTAATTTACTGGAATGGGCCCGTTCACAAACCGGACGTATGGAATTCCATCCTGCGTTTTTCGAACTGAACGTTTTGGTGAAAGAAGTGTTGGCCCTGCTGGAAAATGTCGCCCAGCAAAAATCGATTACGATCATCAACGAGCTGCCTGGCGTTTTACCTGTTTTTGCGGATAGAAAGATGGTTGCAACTGTATTGCGCAACCTGGTTTCCAATGGCATAAAATTTACACACCGGGGAGGGGAAATCAGAATTAGTTCGCAGGAAAAAGAGGGGAAAATGGTCGTTTCGGTGTCGGATAACGGAGTTGGAATTTCCCGGGAGGTTTTGGAGAAGCTGTTCCGAATAGAAGCAAACCAAACCACCCCGGGGACGCAAAATGAAAAAGGCACCGGGCTGGGCCTGCTGCTTTGCAAAGAGTTTGTTGAAATGCACGGGGGAGAAATTTGGGTGGAAAGCGAAGTGGGGAAAGGCAGCA
>CAYRBS010000663.1:0-1113 GCA_964422335.1 uncultured Mariniphaga sp.
GCTCGATTTGCTGGAGGATTCCTGCGGGGGATTGCTGGAAAAGGTAAAAGATTAAACAGAAATTTCTACTGAATGATTTCAACGGAAACGGAAACAATGCCCGACTCTTGTTCCAGTGCATCGGCCAGCTGCTGAACATCGAGGTTCCGGGTTACTCCTACCAGGAATGTAATTTTGTCGGTAGCTTCGTTGATATTCCGGTCGAATCCGGTGGAGTTGATTCTTACATCAAATTTTTTGAGGATGGCTCTGAATACATCCAGGCTGGAGTGTTTCTTTTTAACAATCAATTCAATTTTCCGCAAAGTCCTTTCTTTGAAAATCCATTTTTCAAACAGGTTCATAGCCGTGAGGGCAAACAAAATTACAGCCACACCAATCAGGCTAACAGTGTACATTCCGGCCCCAACAGCCAGCCCAACTGCTGCCATTGCCCAAATGGAAGCTGCTGTTGTGAGCCCTCTTACATTGGCGCCAAATTTCAAAATGGCCCCGGCTCCCAAAAAACCAATTCCTGAAACGACCTGTGCTGCAATCCGTCCCGGGTCGCCATTCTGGAATTCGGTAAAAGTCTGGGGAATAAAAATAGAAATGAGCATTACCATGGTAGCGCCGATGCTGATAAGAATGTGGGTGCGCAAACCGGCTGGTTGATTGTGGGTTTCGCGTTCCAGTCCAACCAGCATTCCCAGAAAAAAACTGATGAGAAACCTTATCAGTGCAGTTTCCCATGTTATCTGGTCAGAATACAGAAGTTGATTCAGGTGCTCCATAATTCTTTCTATTATTCCACTAAATTACAAAATTAAATAACAGAAACAGAAACCCGGCTTTACCCGCAACCGAAAGGAAGCTATATTTTTTTGAGGTGCTACGGGTTTTGACTCCTTTTATTCCACGCAGAATTCGCAAAATTAGGGAAACGCCAAATTCGCAAAGAAATGAATTGATGAATCTGAAACCATCCGGTATAAAATTAGGATTGCTGATAAATTTTAATGCTAAAACCATAAAAGATAATATTCACAGGGTAGTCAACAATTTATAAACTTAGCGTCATTTGCGTGTATTTATTTTGCGGTTTTCGCGTGGATTATTTTATCAGCACCTCAA
>CAYRBS010000664.1:0-1106 GCA_964422335.1 uncultured Mariniphaga sp.
TTTTACAGGCAGAATAGTATGGATGTCTTGATTTTGAAGGTGATTTGAGGATATGAAGGATTAAAAAAAAAGTTCCTTAAATCATTATTATGAAGAATTATTACTGTATTTTTTTAAAAAAATTTTGGCGCTTGTTTCTAAGCGTCGTGTTTCTGTTCTTCTCTGTGGCTGGTTTTAGCCAGACTTGCGGCTCAACGGATGTAACATATCCTGAGGAAATCTCTCCAACATTCACAAGTGGCAATCCATCTTGTTCCAGCTTGGGGACAGATGCTGAGTTTAGCTTCAAAGTTGATCCTCCTGATCCCGGCACTTATGAATTGCCCGGAGGAGGAGAGCTTTACTGGGAAATTGAAAACGGTACATGTGGGCAGGTTCTTAACTGGGAGGTTTCAAAGGGTGTCGAAATCTTTGCCTTTATTGTTAAGGGTGGTTCTGATGCCAATGTGTACTATTATGATGGCACCGTAACCGAAGATGGTAATCTTCATGCACCTCTTGCACCCAGTGACGAATACCATGGAGTAAGCCACATTGAAATCTGCTTTGAGTATGCGCCCCTTGAATGTACTGCTGAGGCAACAACGAATGTTTCCTGTTACGAGGGGGACGACGGCGAAATCACAACTTCCTGGACCGGAGGGATCGGTCCGTACGACATCTATTTGAATGATGTGTTGGAGGAAAAAGATGTGACTTCGCCCTATGTTTTTACCGAACTGAAAGCCGGTGATTATGTTTGTAAAATAGTGGACAGCCAGGGCAGTGAAACCACATGCGGGGCAACCATCACCGAGCCCGATGAAATTATTCTCACTTGTCCTGATAACCAAACTGCAGAAGCATGTCTGACACAGACGGAATTGAATGCTCTATTTGATGACTGGCTGGCTTCTGCCACTGCTACACAAGGTGAGGAGGATCTCACTGTAGAGAACAATTGGGACGGTGAATATCCTGATGAATGCGGTGATGAAATTACGGTTCGTTTTTGGGTTGACGATGAATGTGCTGATCCGGATGGGTGTGATGCTACCTTTACTGTAAATCCTCCTGTGGTAGTAATACCTGACGACGGAAGCGAAACGGTGGCTTGTCCTTCAGAG
>CAYRBS010000665.1:0-1103 GCA_964422335.1 uncultured Mariniphaga sp.
CTGTTCATCTTTTCCGTTGTTTTGAACGAAATTACAAAACAGCGGGTGCCGTATTTTCAGGTTGTAAAAACATTGTTGCTAATGCATTTATTATCACTTGAAAATCATAAATGCATCGTTGATTTTTCGTTCGCATTGACAAGGCCAACTCGTTACGCTTTCGGACTGGGCTTAAAAGGTAACTTCGCCAACTTTTCTACTTCCAGCGAGGGAAACCCGAATTCTTCCACCACTTTCCCAAGTATCAGGTAAATGCCGTCGCCACGGAACGGGTAATTTTTCAGCGACGGTGGAAAATGCACCGTATCGAAAAACTCGCCGGTGGAATCGAGGAACGTTCCGAAATGCATAATTTCTTTTTTCACCGTGCGCACGTATTTAATGGTGACCAGCCGCCCGGTCATGCGCACCTTTTTCCCCAAATGATGCATTAAATCTTTAGCCTGAATTTCGCCCCGGAAACCGGTTTGCAGCATGTCGAAAATGTTCATGCTCACCGGAAAGCCCAGCAATTCAATTTCATCGTAGGCATCTTCCAGTTTTTCGTGCTGAAGTTGGGGCAGGTTGAAATTTTTGGCCGGAGTCTGAAACAGGGCAAACGATGTGGCGGTTTTTGTTGGTTTTTTCAGCAGAAAATGAGCTTCCCACAGCAGGTTCGATTTTGCCTGTCCGGTAAACCGGAACGCCCCCAGCCGGATGAGCAGTACGAGCTGCTCTTTGGTAACCGGCACCCGTTCAACAAAATCGGCCAGCGAATGATACGCTCCGTGGCGGTTTCGTTTGCTTACAATCAGGTTGATGGTGGTTTGCTCCAGGTTTTGCACGTGTACAAACCCCAGGTAAATGGTTGTGCCGGTAATGCGGGTGGCATTGTTGCTGTGGTTTACACACGGCAGCTCAATGGTGGCGCCTTTCCGCCGGGCTTCGTTCACATAAACCCAGGTGGAATAAAACCCGCCAAAATTGTTGATGACCGCCACCTGAAACTCCAGCGGATAGTGCGCTTTCAGAAAAAGGCTCTGAAAACTCTCCACCGCATACGATGCCGAGTGCGCTTTGGAAAAAGAGTAGCCGGCAAACGACTCAATCTGCCGCCACACTTC
>CAYRBS010000666.1:0-1100 GCA_964422335.1 uncultured Mariniphaga sp.
TGCCAAAAAGAGAAAAACAGGGTATCGTTTCATTTTGCCAGTCGGTTAAATGATTTATTCCTAATTAATATCCCACGCAGCTTCGCGTTCTTCGGCTTGTTTGTCCCATTCGGGAACCATTGTTTCCAGGAATTCCTGTTTTTCAGCATTCAGTGTTTCCATGTCTAAACCAATAAATTCCTGTGCTTTCGCTTTTGTGGAGATATCGGGATAAGGAACCGGTTGATTGTGTCCAAGTTCTGCAAGCAACCGGGCCAGTTCAATTCTTGTTTCCTGAGCAATGTCAATTGCCGTTCCAATTAACCTGCTAAGTTCCAGTGAGGCATGAAATGAAGCTCCATGCGCAGCTGCTGCGTAATCCCAGCGCCACTGGGCATGACGGATTCCCATTAAAATATCTTTCATTTGTTCTTCTGTTGCACCCAAATCCCACGCCTTTTTCGCCTCAACATGGGCCCTCACCAGCATCTGTTCGAGTTTAGTCCGGTTTTCCATCACAGCATCTTGTTTGTCATAAACATTCTGAACCAGTGTTTCTGCTTCTTCGCGGTGGCAAACCTGGCAAGAACTTGAAATGTTGTTTACCGGTGACTGCATTTTGTGGTCTGTAAATTTCTGTCCGCCCTCGCTGATGTAGGGCATGTGGCAATCGGCGCAGGAAACCCCGCGTTGGGCATGAATTCCTGTCATATAGGTTTCATAACCCGGGTGTTGCGCCTTGAGCATTGGTGCCTTGCTAATGGCATGTGTCCAGTCGCTGAATTCGATTTCATCGTAATATTCTTCCATCGCTTCGGCGGTAAATCCTTTATCCCAGGGAAAAGTGAGGTACTGGGCGCCTTCCGCAACGTCTTGCCGGAAATAATATTCCACGTGACACTGGGCGCAAACCAGGCTTCGCATTTCCTGGTAGCTTGCTTTGGTAATGTCTTTCCCCATCCGGTCAAAAGCTTCGATAAGTGCAGGGCGGGAAATTCGCAGGTTCATGGTTTTTTCGTCATGGCAATCGGCGCAACCAATCGGATTAACTACTTCATGGCCGAGGTCCGACCATTTTTGGGAGTAAAATTCGGAAACTCCCATTTCATTCATCAGCCTTG
>CAYRBS010000667.1:0-1098 GCA_964422335.1 uncultured Mariniphaga sp.
AATTTCTTTAAGCGTGGAATAATTTTTGTTCTTTTGTCCTACCATTGCAATAGGACGCATAGGATTAGTAGTAATTATTGAATTTAAATAGTAGAAAGATGAAAAATTTAAAATTTAATTTTCTTTTAGCTGGCCTTTTAACCATGTTATTTGTGGCAGAAGTGCAGGCACAGGAGTTTTACAAACTTCAAACGAGCAACAGTAAATTGAGTGTAGAGGGTACTTCCACCGTGCACGACTGGGAAATAGAGGCGAACGACTTTGAAGCGGAAACCTCTTTGAAACTCAACGACGATGCTGTTTCAGAAATTAGTCATATAGCATTTACTGCCCCGGTTGACGGTTTGAAAAGCGGGAAAAGAATTATGGACAACAAAACCCATGATGCCTTGAAGGAGAAAAAATTCCCACAGATTACATTTTCTTTCAAAAAGGACGGGAATGTTGATTTTTCGGGAAAAACAGCAAGTGTGCCCGGAGAACTTACCATTGCCGGAAAAACAAAGGAAGTGCAACTGACCGTTGATTTTGGTGTTGAAACTACCCGTAGGTTCCTGGTAAGTGGAACTGTTCCCCTGAAAATGTCTGATTTTGGAATTGACCCCCCAACTGCTTTGATGGGTACGGTTAAAACGGATGACGATGTAGTTGTTTCCTTTAACCTTGAATTCCAGCGGAGCAATGAAGAATTCTCAAGAAATTTCTAAGTATTAATAAAACAAACAGTTAAATTATTTTAAGAACCCTTTTTTATTTTTTTAATTATGAAAAAAGTTTTGATTTTGATTGTGGCAGTGCTCCTGAGCATTCCCTCTTTTTCACAAGAGTTTGAAAAGGAAAAAATAGATGCCACTGAGTTTGAAAATTTGAAAGTGAAAGTTGGGGCCGATTTTGCCCTTCAGATGCAAGCGATTGATCATGAAGCTCCTGTTGAATTGATTGAGCTGAAAAACAATTTCAATCTGCCCACTGCAAACCTGAATATTACTGCAGATTTGGCACCCGGCATTCAGTTATACATTAATAATTACATGTCGTCGCGCCATCACAACGAAGCGTGGGTTGAAGGCGGCCATTTAACCATCGACAAGATGCCAT
>CAYRBS010000668.1:0-1094 GCA_964422335.1 uncultured Mariniphaga sp.
TTTCCGCTCGTCATCGGACATGGCAAAACCTGTTTGGGCGATGATAAAAACTTGTTGGTTTTTTTCCCTGATTTTCCGGACCACTTCCAACCCATTTATATCAGGCAATCCTATGTCCATCAGGATTATTTCCGGTTTATGGGTTTCAAACAGGCGCAAGGCTTCTTTGCCTGTTTCTGCAAATAATATATCATTGAAATGTTTCTTTAAAACCTGCCGGAATAAATGACTGCTTGCAGCATCGTCTTCCACAACAAGTATTTGGCCTGTTGCGGGCGCTGACCGTCCGGTTGCTTTTTCTTCGCTTTCAACCTCTGCTGAATGTTTAAACGATACTGAAGGAAGATAAAACCTGAAGGTGGTTCCTTTCCCCGGTTCGGATTCCAGCGTAATTTCCCCGCCCATGATTTCAATTAGTTTTTTTGAAATGGCCAGCCCCAGTCCGGTTCCTCCGTAACTTCTTGTAGAACTATCGTCGGCCTGGTTAAAACGCTCAAAAATAAGTTGTTGCTTTTCCTTTTCTATCCCAATTCCTGTGTCTGAAACAAACAGCCCGACCCTGTTTTGTTCTTCGCCGGAAATTCCGAATGATACATTTCCCTTTGGTGTATAACGTATTGCATTGTCGAGAAGATTGGAAAAAACCTGTATCAGCCGGTTTTCATCGGTATTCAATACAATCTTTTTTTCCGGGGATACCATTTTTAATTCAACCTGGTTTTTCCCTGTGTCCGCCATTTTTTTGAGAAAGACAGCGTACAATGTTGAGAGCATTTCCTTTGCATCGAAAGGTTTTTGTTCAATTACCGTTTTACCGGTTTCGAGTCTCGAAATGTCCAGGATATCGTTAATTATTTTTAATAAACCTTCGCCGCTTTTATGGATAATTGCTGCGAATTTCTGTTTTTCTGTTTGCGACAGTTCACCTTCTTCGGTTAAAAGATTGGTAAACCCGAGTATGCCGTTTAACGGGGTACGAATTTCGTGGCTCATATTTGCCAGGAATGCCGATTTTAAACGTTCGCTTTCTTCGGCCATCTCTTTTGAAATTACCAGATCATCAAACAACTTTTTCTCATCGGTAATATCGGAAG
>CAYRBS010000669.1:0-1093 GCA_964422335.1 uncultured Mariniphaga sp.
GATAAAACCTTGCAAATTTACTGGGACGATTTAAAACTTTGGAAAAATAAAAAACCCTGAAAGAGAATAGTGCACTGTGGCTCATAGCCCGGTGATTGAAAAGAACAAAATATAAGAACAGGTTCATAACCGTTAAAAAGGAGAAAAATTATTTTACACTGCGGCTTCCCCCATTGGGATTCCTTCGGAAAGCCCGGTGATTGCAGAAAGCGAAACAAGAAAACAGGCTTTAGGCTTTAAAAAGAAGAGAAACTATTTTACACCGCGGCTTCAGCCCGGTGAACAAAGGTATAGCAACAGAGAAAATCGGCTTTAGCCGTTAAAATTAATATGATATGTCATACGTGAAAATCTGGATACACGCAGTTTGGACGGTCAAAAACCGAAAACCAGTTCTTGCCTCAGAAATTAGACAGGACGTATTTGAGCATATTCATCAAAACGCACTATCCAAAGAAATTCTGATGGAAACCGTTGGCGGACATCATAATCATGTGCATTGCCTTTTCCGATTAAAAAATAATCAAACAATTGAGAATGTGATGCAATTGATAAAGGGAGAATCATCTTTCTGGTTTAATAAAAGCAGCTTAAGCCGCCTTAAGTTGAATTGGCAAAAGGAATATTTCGCGGTTAGTGTGAGTGAATCTCAGGTTGACAAAGTGAAGAATTATATTTTAACCCAGGAAGAACATCATAAAAAGAAAACCTGGGAAGATGAATACAATGAGTTTATTGAGAAGTATGGTTTTGTAGTTTTTAAAGACAAAGATTAAACGCTAAAGCTGGTAGCAGGGGGTGAGAAAGTTAAACCACCGGGCTTCCCATTGGGATCCCTTCGGGAAAAGCGCCGGTGTAAAAGAGGAGTAGTTTTGCACCGTGCCTTGAATACTGGCATTTTACACTGCGGCTTCTATTGGTTTTCCTTCGGAAAGCCCGGTGATTGCAAAGAGCGAAATATAGAAACAGGTTCATAACCGTTAAAAAGGAGAAACTATTTTACACCGTGGCTTCAGCCCGGAGATTATAAATAATAGGGTAATAGGAAGGCTTTAGCCGTTAATTGTTCCTTAAGTAGTTAATTGATAAAATT
>CAYRBS010000670.1:0-1089 GCA_964422335.1 uncultured Mariniphaga sp.
TGATGTTTTGGTGAAAAATAGTTCTTTGAAAAGTTTGTGATTTGCAAATTGTTGCTTATTTTGTAAGGGTATATAGGGGGTAACCCAAGTATCAATCCAAAAAGCTGTTATCGAGAAAAATTATCTAAAAAAATATCAAATGAACTTGAAAATGAGAAGTTTAAGAGCCGTTCAAAAGATGGCCTTTCAGGGGTATTTTCTCGGAACAGAAAACTTTCGCTAAAAAATTTAATCGTCATCATCATCATGTTTAAAAGTTCCATACAACGCGAACTTGATAGTTTCTTCAAGGCGGTTTCCAACAGTGATTTCAAAATCCGGGAAGCAACCAAGGGGGCCTTCACCCAAGCGCGTGCCAAGTTGAATCCCTGGGCATTTGAGCGGTTGAACGAAGTTGCCTCGGAGACTTTTTATGAAGATGCGGAATATTACGTTTGGCATGGGATGCGCACTTTGGCGGTTGACGGAACGAGACTGGTTTTGCCCAACCACCCAAGTATCATCGAAGAATTTGGGCAGCATCAATTTGGCCCGAAAGCTGACAGTCCACGCTCTTTGGCCATGGGCTCGATGCTTTACGATGTGTTAAACCAAATAACCATCGACAGCAAACTTGCGCCATATTCGTCCAGCGAACGCGACTTGCTTCTCCAACACCTGGATAAAGTCAAGGCTGGAGATATGTTGTTGCTTGATCGGGGCTATCCCTGTTTCTGGCTGTTGTTTTTGCTCAAAGCCAAAGGGATAGAATTTTGTGTGCGGTTGAAAGAAGACTGGTGGCTCAAGGTCAAGGAATTCACTGAAAGCGGGGATAAAGAACGGATTGTTTCTTTTTCCCTGCCAAAAAAAGACCGCAAAAAACTGGCCGCCTTCCCGCACATGATGGATTCCACCATCGACTGCAGGTTGGTAAAGGTGGAGCTGGAAAACGGCGAAAAGGAGATACTTTGCACATCGCTGACCGACACCGAAAAATATGGACATGAAGATTTTGAGCAACTGTATCATTACCGCTGGAACGAAGAGGAGGCCTACAAACTGCTGAAAAGCCGGGTTGAGTTAGAGGATTTTTCAGGGAAAACAGCAAGG
>CAYRBS010000671.1:0-1089 GCA_964422335.1 uncultured Mariniphaga sp.
TGGTGAAATTCACCGGTTTAAAGAAGGTGTGGTGTTGACGGATGTTTGGGAATAAGATATTTCGAAATGTAGCCAAGTGAGATTTCGTGATTTGGCTTAAATAAAATACGTAACTTTGAAATTAAACAATTTATATAATGACGTTTAACATTGAGAAACAAATTGATTATTGGAAATCCGGCGCAGATAACGATTTAGAAACAGCCGAAATTCTCATTCAAAACAAGAAATTTGTTCAGGGACTTTTCTTTTGCCATTTGTGCATTGAAAAAATTACCAAAGCACTTGTCGTAAAAACAACTCTTCAAATTCCACCAAAATCCCATGACATATTTTACTTAGCCGACAAGGCGTCAATTGATTTGCCAGAAGAAAAGCAACTAATTATTCAAATATTGATGAAATATCAATTGGAAGGCAGGTATCCCGAATATTATCCAACACCTCCTTCGCTTGAATTAACAATTAAATATTTTAAGGACACTCAAAATTTATTGAAATGGCTCAAAACGAAGTTATAGATATTGTAAAACAATTTATTCGCAACCTTCAAAAAGATGGAATTATAATAAAATTCGCGTACTTATTTGGTAGTTTTGCCCGTAACGAAGCTTCTCCAAACAGCGACATTGATGTATTACTTGTTTCAGATATGTTTGATACTGATGACGACTATGTTTTATCGAAACCCTGGCTGCCAAAATACAGAAACGATTTTAGAATAGAGCCCATTTCTATCGGATCGAAACGTTTTGAAACCGACGATGTTTCACCAATTATACAAATTGCAAGGCAAGAAGGAGTTCGTATTCAGGTTTAACAACGCTTTCTATTTTTCAGGTGTGCCAGAAAAAATTAATTTGGTGAACTGGAATGAAAATGTTATAAATATTTCAAAAAATCAAGCAGTTTTTTGGGGGGCATTTTCGGAATTTGCGTTGTTATTGTTTTCCGGAAGCTGAACCTATAAAAAAACAGCGTAAATAATTGGAATACGACTTTTTTCTTACCTTTATTTCCTTTTAAAATTCAATCTTTTCCCGATGGAAACCGAAGAAAAAACCACACAGGAAATATTTGCCAAAATGG
>CAYRBS010000672.1:0-1088 GCA_964422335.1 uncultured Mariniphaga sp.
GTTTTCGTCAACCGGTTTTCCCACTGAGATGGAAAAGCGGCCGGCGGAAGTTCAATCTGTATATCCTCCCAGCTGGACGTGGCTGGCAAACTGGCGGTATTCAGCGGCAGGACAACAATCAAATGCTCATCTTTATAATTACGGTAAAAAGCAATGATGTGTTTTTTGTATTTTCCGGTCACCTTTAATGGGATGTAACTTCCTTTCAAAAAGAGATTTTCATGCTGAATTCGTTCCTGCAAGGTCAGCCAGCTTATCCATTGTTTCAACTGCCCGTCTAACGCCTGGCGCCACAGGCTTCCCGCTAATTTTGTTGCGTCTGTATTGTAATTTTTTATTATCCAGTCAAGGTTAACCGATAATTGCTCAAAATCGACTGCCCGCCGGTTGTCAGGGTCCACGAAACTGAGGTTCCATAACTCGGTTCCCTGGAATGTATCGGGCACTCCCGGCGCCAAATTTTTCAGGATAAGCTGGGTGACGGAATTGATAATCCCGTGCGGAATAATTTCTTCCATAACCCGCGCAAAACTTTCAGGAAATTTGGATTCAGGCGAAAGTATTTTCCGGACAAAATCCAGTGTCTGATTTTCATAGAATTCATCCGGATCGCTCCACGAAGAATTGACTTTTGCCTCGCGCATGGCCTTTACCAGGTATTCTTCCAACCGGGTTTTAAATAATTCATCAATTTTGGCATCCATCGGTACATGAGCACACAGCACCTGGTAAATCAGGTATTCATCGTTGGGAGTGGGAATCTCTTTGCCGTCCTTAAATTGCTTAAAAACGCGGTTCATTTTGTGCCACTCTTTTGTAGCAGTTTTCCACGCCTCCGGCACATCACTGAGCACATTCAGCCGCGCCCGGGCATCCTCGCCCCGCTTGGTGTCATGGGAGGAAATGGCATTCATGGTCAGCGGCATTTTCTCCTGCCGCTCCTTCATGTGTTTGTGAAATGTTTCCGTGCGAATGCCAAAGTAACCGGGTGAGTCGCCCACCTCGTTGTGCCCGATAAACGGATTGTATGAATAAAAAGCGGTATCTTCAATTCCCTTGGCCATGAGCGGGCCGGTAAACTGCATGCA
>CAYRBS010000673.1:0-1087 GCA_964422335.1 uncultured Mariniphaga sp.
ATCAATTTTAATTAAACATACTTAAATTTTGGAGGCGCAAAAATAGGAATAATTTATCAGTTTTCAAATTATTCTGAAACAGTTTATTTAGCCCACTATTCCGCTGGGTTACAATTAATCCCTTTAATTTGTTTTTCTTTGCAACAAATAGAGAGGATGAATATAGTAATTGCTCACAATAGCCACATTCCTGTGGCAAAATACGGTGGAACTGAAAGGGATATTTGGTACTTGGGAAAGGAATTGGTTAAAATGGGGCATAAAGTTACTTTTTTGGTAAAAAAAGGTTCGGTATGTCCCTTTGCTGAGGTGAAAATAATTGATCATGATTTACCGTTGAGCGGGCAATTTCCCGAGGATACTGATATTATAAATTTGCACTTTCAACCCAAAGAACCTTTGCCGATTCCTTTTTTAGTTTCAATTCATGGAAATTTGCCGGCAGATACCTCTTTTTTCCGGAATACAAATTTTGTTTCGAAAAATCATGCATTTCGGTATGGCGCCGAGGCTTACGTGTACAACGGTTTAGACTGGGATGATTATGGTCACCCGAACCTGAAAAGACATGAAAATTATGTACATTTTTTGGGAAAAGCTGCCTGGAGGGTGAAAAATGTCAGGGGGGCAATTAAAATTGCTGAGAAAAATAAAACCGAAATAAAAGTACTGGGTGGCAACCGGTTCAACTTTAAAATGGGACTGCGTTTTACGTTTTCGAAATGGGCAACATTTTACGGAATGGTTGGTGGCCAAAAGAAAAATGAGTTGTTGAAGCACTCTAAAGGACTGTTGTTTCCGGTACTCTGGCACGAACCTTTTGGCCTGGCATTAATCGAAAGCCTTTATTTCGGATGCCCTGTACTGGGAACCAAAATTGGCTCTTTACCCGAAATAATAGCTGGCGAAACAGGGTATCTTTCCAATTCCATGCAAGATTTAGCAGAGGCTTTCCCGGATCTCGGTTCGTATAGCAGGAGAATATGCCATGAATATGCAGTTGAAAATTTCAATTCAAAGGTGATGGCGAAAAATTATCTTCATCTGTACGAAAAGATTCTGAATGGCAGCACGGTAAACGAAACCG
>CAYRBS010000674.1:0-1085 GCA_964422335.1 uncultured Mariniphaga sp.
CCTTTGTCGTGATGGATTCTTCCGAAATAAAGTAAATAATCGTCGGGTGATTCGTTCAGCGTAAATTGGTTTTTACCGATACCGTTATAAACGGTTGCGATATAATCCAGCTCTTGGTTTCTATCAGAATTACTGATTGAAACGTAATAAGTTGAATTGTTATATTTTTTGTAAACCGGCACAATTTTCGGCGAAGAAAACCCATGGATGGTTGTGATCACAGGGGTTTTAATCAAACCGGAATAAGTTAAAGGCAGGAAATCGAAGTTGTTATGAATAATGTCGAACTCATTGGCCTTTTCCATTAAATGGGAAATGTGCAGGCATTCAGCCACCTTGGGTTCAATGTTTTTATCTTCTTCGTAGCCGGTTTCAATTACCCCTTCCAGCTTGCCGTTAGTAACTGAATCTTTGGTCGCAAAAAGCGTTACGTCAATCCCTTTTTCATCCAACCCTTCTGCAATGTTTGACGCCACCTGCTCCCACGGACCGTAATGTCGCGGAGGGGTTCTCCATGCTACCGGTGATAATACTGCTACTTTCATTTTTATTTATTTAGCAAACAACGAAAGGCGCGAAAAACACTAAAAAAATAAATTATACTTTCGTGCTTTTAGCGTTTTTCATTGTTAAAAATTTAATTACAGGTTAATCAGGCGTTTTATTTCTGTTTTTGGATATGCCCCAAAATTTACAAGTAATCCGAGTTCCATGTCAGTGGCTTTTAAGTAATTAATAACCTGTGCCTGATGTTCGTTTGTTAATTCTTTAACCGCCTTAATTTCAACAATAATATTATCGAAACAAATAAAATCCGGTTTGTAAGTCTGCTTTAAAATCTCTCCTTTATAATCAAGCTTTAACTCTGTTTGCGATTCAAATGGAATATCCTGTAAAGTGAACTCTTTTTCAAGGCACTCCTGGTAAACAGGTTCCAAAAAACCACAACCTATTGTTTTATAAACTTCAAAAATTGCTCCTTGTATTTCATAAGCTTCTTCAGCATAAATTAGTTTGTTTTGATTCATTTTTGTTTGATTTTAAGATAATTAACAAAAGTAATGAATCTTTTACAAACTAATTGT
>CAYRBS010000675.1:0-1078 GCA_964422335.1 uncultured Mariniphaga sp.
TTTGAATTCAAATCCTTCTCCATTTGTTCATAAGCCACTTGCTTCTCCGGGTTTTGTCTGTCAGTTACAGTTTTACTTTCTGTCGGAAACTTACCGGGTGCCTGATTTTCCACTTTCTTGTCTGTTGTGCTTTTTTTCTTTTCCATGGTAATCTGTTTTATTTTGAATTTGTGCTGCCGTATTTAATCAGCAGTACTTTATTTTCTTCCTTAATTCTAATAAATAACATAATCGCATTAAGCAGGGTAAATGTAATTGCGGTAAAATACAGATGAAATATCATTGGAATAACGGCAATTTCAGCAATTACAATCAGATAATTCGGATGTTTAAAATATTTGTACGGCCCTTTTTTTACCAGGGGCATGCCGGAAATATGGTAAATCCGGGTACTCCAGAATTTCCCCAGTGAGAAAATAACCCAGGTTTTAAATGCGAGAAGTGAGAAATAGAAAATAAGCATGAATAAGCTGAATGATACTGCTTGTCGTGCGGTGTATTCGATGACCAATGAGATAATGAATAAGATATGTAGCGCTACAATGAATGGATAATGCCTTTTTCCGTATTCTACAGCTCCATTTTGCATCAACCATTTTTCATTTCTTTTGGAAAGCACCAATTCACCAATTCGCAAAAGAATTATAAACGATATGAAAAAAATGAATGTCATATCATCTTTTTTGCATTTGAAGTAAAACCATCTCACAAGAAAAGCCCGGGCCCAATGACACCATCAAACCATAGCCATCATCAAAACCCCTCGAAAAGAATCGTTCCAGTACATATAAAACAGTTGCACTCGACATATTCCCATTGTCATTCATTACCTCCCGTGTATTTTTCAGGAAATCGCCTTCTACCGATAATGCCTCTTCGTAAGCAGTTAACACTTTTTTTCCACCGGGATGGAATATAAAATTCCTGATGTCTGATATTTCTAAATGATGTTTTTCCAAAAATGAAGAAACATCGTTGTTGATATTTTGGGCTATAATAGTCGGAATATCTGATGAAAACAGCACTTTAAACCCTGTGTCCAGAAATTCCCATCCCATTACGTCGAGCGAATCGTAAT
>CAYRBS010000676.1:0-1076 GCA_964422335.1 uncultured Mariniphaga sp.
GGTGGTACACTCAACACCGGTAATTTCTCAATCACAAATGAAGGATTAATCCGTGTTTCCAACGGAACAGCAAATTTTGGCACCGATTCGGGAAATGAAGTACATACACAAGTTGACGGTGCCTTTATCGTTTCCGGGGGAACAGTGAACATTTCAGGCAGGTTGTACAATTCGGCCAGCGGAACATTGGACCCTCCGGGAGTTTCTTCAGGAATCCATATTTCCGGAGGAACAATTACGTTGGCAACAGAAGGCAACGGACTAAGCGATGTCGGTTCACTTCACGTTACAGTCGCCGGAACCTTTGATTTCTCCGGAGGGACCATCATTTTCCAAAATCCAAGCAATGCCGCCACTGAACTCGACCTCGGGTTAAATGACGGAACCGGAGGCAAAAACACCGAAGGCGGAACCTTCCAGTTTGGAAATGCCTCCACCCCGGCGGAATCGGTATTCGATATTTCCAGTGATATTACCCTGGACCATGTCACATCCCATGCCAATGCAAACCTGGCGCTGAGCAGCGATGTTTTGGTAAACCAACTTGACTTGGACGGTAGCAGCGCTGTTGATTTAAACGGAAATGCCCTGCAGTTGGCCGTTTCAGGAACAGGAACTTATCTTTTCCCACTGGGAACAGCTACTGAGAACACTCCTGTAAATATCAATTTCAGCAGTGTAGGTTCGGCTGGTACTGTTTCAATAAGTTCTGCCAATTCAGCAGGTACTATCCCTTCAAATTTAAGCAGTTCCAGCTACCTCAACCGCCACTGGGACATCAGCAGTTCCGGGCTGGGAACTTTCAATGCATCAGTCGAATTTAATTATATGGATAATGATTTAACAGGTGGAGCAACTGCAGGGAACCTTAAAATTTATCAGATTGATCCATCATCCAATACAGATTACCCGGCATTTAATACCGGCACCAACAGCTTCACGGCAAACAATCTCGACGCCTTTGGCGAATTTGGGGCCGCTGAATGTGGGGATATTACCATTGCAGGTGATTTAACACATGTTTCGTGTTTTGGAGGAAACGATGGTGCCATCAATATAACTGTTTCAGGTGGGGC
>CAYRBS010000677.1:0-1075 GCA_964422335.1 uncultured Mariniphaga sp.
GATAAAGATGGAAACACCGCAAGTAAGTTTTAAGCAAGTCGTATCGCGCGGATGCGGGCTTGATGTACACAAGAAAGTGGTAGTAGCTACCATTGACGGTGAAGGGTTAAAAAAACAAACCCGGGAATTTGGCACCGTCACGAGTTCTTTGAAAGAATTGAGAGATTGGTTATTGGAGAATGGAATTACGCACGTGGCTATGGAGAGCACAGGCGTATTCTGGAAGCCTGTTTACAATATTTTGGAACCGGCTGGCATAACGGTTTGGGTTGTGAATGCCGCCCATGTGAAATACGTTCCGGGGCATAAGACCGACAAAAAGGACAGCGCCTGGCTTTGTAAACTATTGCTTGCCGGGCTTCTCAAGCCGAGTTATATTCCGGCAAAAGAGCAGCGGGAATTACGCGATTTAACACGCTACCGGACAAAATTAGTACAAAGCAATGCCTCGAACAAAAACCGGATTATCCGGATTTTGGAGGATGCCAACATCAAGTTATCGAGTGTGTTGAGTTCCACAAACGGGGCGGTAGGTACAAAGTTGATAGACAAAATCTGTGACGGAGAGGAAATCACCATGCAGGATGTGGATGAAGTTTATCACAAAAAGCTGGCGGCTACCAAAGAAGAAATCTTTGAAGCATGCCAGGGGTTTATTACCGAACACCATGTGTATATGCTTCAAATCATCCGCCAGGAAATTGCCAACACACAGCAGGCCATTGAAAGTATGGATCAGCGGATAAAAGAAGTTTTATCACCTTACGAGAATGCATTGGAACTGCTTAAAAAAGTTCCGGGTATTAGTTCCAAAAGTGTGGAAGAACTTGTAGCCGAAATCGGGTTAGACATGGGTGTTTTTCCAACAGAGAAACATTTAGCCTCTTGGGCCGGTATGTCTCCGGGAAACAACGAGAGCGCCGGTAAAAAAAAAGCGGACGGACAACCCGGGGAAACAAACAAGTTAAAGCTGTGCTGACCGAAATCGCATGGGCAGCCACAAGGACAAAAAACACGTTTTATCATGCAAGGTACCATAAACTGGCAGCACGTAGGGGCAAAAAAAGGGCTTTAA
>CAYRBS010000678.1:0-1073 GCA_964422335.1 uncultured Mariniphaga sp.
GCGCCACACCCCGAAAAAATGTGCCTGCAAAAGTAACAGTTGAAATCCTTTTTGCAAAACTTTTTTCTAAATTAGAATGAATATTTTTGAACCCTCATAGTTTTGCTCTATCCGGGGTTCGTATTTATTGATTGAATTTCTTGTTTTTTACAACCGGATCTTTTGTACTTTTGCAAATCAAAAAAAATTACTGATATGTTTAAACCACTTGATATTAACGAGAAAGAAGAATCAACCCCTGTTCAGCCTACTGATGTTGAGCGGGTTAAGTGTCTTATTGTTGGTTCCGGCCCTGCCGGATATACGGCAGCCGTTTATGCCGCACGAGCTAATTTGGAGCCGGTGTTGTACGAAGGTCTTGAACCAGGCGGCCAGTTGACCACTACCACCGAAGTAGAAAATTATCCTGGTTATCCCGAAGGGGTGACCGGCCCGGTTATGATGGAAGATTTTAAAAAGCAGGCGGAGCGGTTTGGTACCGACGTACGATGGGGAATGGCTACCAAAGCCGATTTCTCCGGGGAAATTCATAAAGTATGGATTGACGATAAAAAGTTGATTGAAGCGGAATCGGTCATTATTGCTACGGGTGCCACAGCCAAATACCTCGGCATTGAAGACGAGAAAAAATATGCCGGTGGCGGCGTTTCAGCCTGTGCTACCTGCGACGGGTTCTTTTACCGTGGTAAAGATGTAGCCGTTGTGGGTGGCGGCGATACTGCAGCAGAGGAAGCGCTCTATCTTGCCGGATTGTGCAAAAAGGTGTATATGATTGTACGCCGCGATGTATTAAGGGCTTCCAGGGTAATGGCTGATCGCGTAAAAAAAACACCGAATATCGAAATTTTGTGGAAACACCAGACCAAAGGCCTTTTGGGTGATAATGGCGTGGTGGAAGGAGCTACCCTGATTAAAAACAAAGGCGAAGAAGGGGAAGAAGAAGTAAAAATTAAAATCGACGGGTTTTTCCTGGCAATCGGACACAAACCCAATTCCGATATTTTTAAAGATTACCTGGAAACCGATGCTGTTGGTTACATAAATACTATTCCGGGGACTTCCAAAACCAACAT
>CAYRBS010000679.1:0-1070 GCA_964422335.1 uncultured Mariniphaga sp.
GTAAGCCAGTGCGAAAATACCATTCGCTAAAATAAAGGACAACAAAGTTACCCTAATTGGTAATTTTTATTAACTTTTTCATGCATGAGAATAATAAAGGAAAATACGCTCACTGATAGTAAATTATGAAAAATAAAATATTAAAAACAGAACAAGACTATAACGAAGCATGCGAAAGGGTTTATCACTTGATGAACAGTTCTGAAGATGCTATAGAACCCAATAGCCCTGAAGGTGAAGAAATAAAACTTCTTTCCCTGCTTATTGAAAAATACGAACAGGAAAACTACCAGCTGGAAGCCCCCTCGCCGATAGAGGCCATAAAGTTCAGGATGGAACAAATGAACCTGAAGCAAGCTGATGTTGCACCGCTGTTTGGCGGAAAAACAAGGGTTTCTGAGGTTTTGAACGGAAGAAGGGCACTGACTTTAAAAATGATAGTTTTATTAAACCGCTATCTGGGAATACCCCTGGAATCACTAATCACCGGCAACAAGGAAATCAAATTGGAGCCGGAGAAGAAAGAGAAATTATTACATGTGTCGTCAATTAAAGAATATTTAAACAGCCGAAGGGCCCCAGCTATTTAATCTCCGCTGGCACCAATCTTTGATTCGGGCTTTGTTTTGTAAAAACAAAAATACGAGTGAAAGGCTGAAAAATTGTGCTGACAATTTTTTCTGTTATCGTTGCAGAATCAACTACCGCAGCTTTACAAAAGCGCGCAATTAGGATTAAGGTTCTCTTAATTCAGAATGGAAAATTTTGAAATTTCAGGAAACCAAAAACTTCAATTGTGTTTTGATTAATTCGAAAAACTATGGTATAACCTTTAAAAACAAGGTCCCGAATATTTGGGTCATCAAAATAGACAGATTTTCTAAACTGCCATGGGTTTCTTTTAGTTTTGGCAATCCTTTTAAGCAACGCATTCTTAAACTTTCGCGCTCTTGCAGGACAATCCAGGGAAATATATTCGAGTTGATTTTCCAGTCGATTTATAAAGGATTCTTAATCAAATATCAGTTAAAACCTTTGCCTGTCGCTTCCGGTCATGTTCGTTCAATAAT
>CAYRBS010000680.1:0-1068 GCA_964422335.1 uncultured Mariniphaga sp.
TTTATTCTGAAAAAATCATCGAATAAGGCCGTTCAATTTCTCTCCGCAGTTCATCGATGCCGATGTTGCAGCTTTTCCGGATGGTTTTGCGACCATTCTGCTATTGCACGAATCCTTCCGTGTGATATGTTACGCGATAGAATTGCACAGAAGCAAAGGAGAAACGCTGTTAATCCCGGCCCGACGGCATCGTCAAAATATTTTATCCATCATTTTTCTTTTCAAATAAACTTATATTCGCTATAATTATTAATTTCAGCACTTTGTTGTATTTTCCAAGCACGATGGATAAAATACTATTACGTTGTGTGGCATACTGCCCCCCACTCAACCAAAAATTGCGATTAGTAAATTAGTTTAATATTGATTATTTTTGTTTAAAATTTAAGATATGAAAGCGTTGGAATTTAAATCAAAAATAAAAAACAACCGGATTCTGATACCCTCAAAGATTCAATCGGAATTAAAGTCAAACCAGGACAAAGATGTTAGAGTGATTGTTTTAATGGATGATTCAGAGATATATGATGATTTGATATTCCAACAATCAACACAAAAACAATTCTTAAAAGGGTATGCCGATTCTGATTCAGTTTATGACAATTATTGATTATGGATAAATTCAATTTCGGAGATATCGTTTTGTTGAAATTTCCATTTACAGACTCAAACACCTTTAAAAAGAGACCCGCTTTGATTATTAATGATTTCAATGATGGTGATATTATTGTTTGCAGAATTACAAGCAGGATTTATAAAACTTCATACGATATTTACATTGATAACTGGGAAGATTCAGGATTAAAATTGCCCTCAGTAGTTCGTGTTCACAAACTGGCTACATTGGAGAAAGGAATGGTTGAAATGGTCATGGGTAAGATTGACAATTCAATAAAAGAAAAAGTGGGGATAATTCTTTCCAAACTGACTGATTGAAACTGCAGTCATTTCGTTATAAAAGCAGCTAAATCAATAATTCCTTAAATCACGGATTTGGAAAGTCCGTGTCCCTGAAAATCATCGAATAAGGCCGTTCAATTTCTCTCCGCAGTTCATCCACACCAATAC
>CAYRBS010000681.1:0-1067 GCA_964422335.1 uncultured Mariniphaga sp.
ATGAAAAAAGCACTTTTTATCGACCGCGACGGAACACTGATTTATGAACCTGAGGACGAGCAAATCGACTCGCTGGAAAAGCTGGAGTTCATTCCGGGGGTTTTCCGCAACCTGTTCAATATCCGTAAAAACATGGATTACGAACTGGTAATTGTATCCAACCAGGATGGCCTGGGAACGAAATCTTACCCTCAGAAAGCCTTTGATCTGGTACAGGAAAAAATGCTCCGCGCATTTGAAAACGAAGGAATCATTTTCGATGATATTTTAATCGATAAAAGTTTTCCCGAAGACTTCGCCCCCACCCGGAAACCACGGACCGGATTAATGGGAAAATACCTGGCAGGGGATTATGATTTGGCGAACAGTTTCGTTATTGGAGACCGGCTTACAGATATTGAACTGGCCAAAAACCTGGGGGCCAAAGGCATTTTGCTGAATAACGGCGACTGGACGGATAAACTGGAAAAAAGCGGGCTGACCGATTACTGTTCCCTGGTGGCAGACAACTGGGACGATATTTACACCTGCATAGCCGCTCCCGAGCGGACTGCCGAAGTAAAACGCACTACCAAAGAAACCGATATCCTTGTAAAGTTAAACCTCGATGGTTCGGGAGTTTGCGTTATTTCCACCGGCCTGAATTTTTTCGACCACATGCTCAACCAAATCGGGCGCCATGCAGGCGTTGACCTGGAAATTAATGTAAAGGGCGACCTGGAAGTAGATGAACACCACACCATTGAAGACACAGCGCTGGCATTGGGCGAGGCTTTTCAACAGGCCATCGGAAATAAAAAAGGAATGGAGCGCTATGGTTTTTGCCTGCCCATGGATGACTGCCTGGCACAGGTGGCCATCGATTTTGGCGGACGGCCCTGGCTGGTTTGGGAAACAGAATTTAAACGCGAAAAAGTGGGCGACATGCCTACCGAAATGTTTATGCACTTTTTTAAATCATTTTCCGATGCAGCCCGCTGCAACCTTAACATTAAAGCAGAAGGCAACAACGAACACCATAAAATTGAAGCGATATTTAAAGCGCTGGCCAAATCAATAAAAATGGC
>CAYRBS010000682.1:0-1066 GCA_964422335.1 uncultured Mariniphaga sp.
GGTTTCAGCTTACTCACCAAAATGTTGGCATTCCGGCGTGGCACAGGATTATTGCGTGAATCTCCGCCTGCCACAAACGACAACCGGGAATCCGGTTCCATGGGGGCCGTCCTGAACCAGAACCGTTGGCTCACCCCTTCGCTGTCTTTTATAACAAAATAGTACGATGTGTTGGGTGAAAGGCCGTTCAGCCGCACAAAGTTATTTTCCATTTCAGCAAATTCCACCGTCCGGTCGGGTTTTACATTCCATTTGTAGTTTTCCCACGAATCGCCGTGATCGGCATCTCCGTAATAAACTACCGGATTTTCGCCTGAAATTTGTTCCCAGCCGATGACAACAGATGTAGCCGGATTATCCCTTAATGTCAGCCGGTATTTTCCGGTTTTTGAAAACGCTTGTACCGAAATGGCAAGAAGGAAAATGAAAAGAAAACCGCGCATAAAATAAACCTTATTTGTAAATGAATTAAACATAGCCATGATAAATTATGTTGTAGAAAAATTGACTTCACTGATAAATAGTCAAACAGTTCTAATATGAATTTTAAACATTTAAACATCCAATTGGTTCATGTTACGCTCCGCCTCGCAACTTTTCTGTTGTTTGCCGGAAGGGCGTGGCAGCATCTTTTTTGGGATGCGCCGTTCAGGGCACTGCTGTGGGACCAGGAGGTGATGGAAACCGTGGTCTTGTTTTTTCGGGGAGGAACCTGGCAGGAATATGTTACCAGTGCAGCCACCGACCGTTTTATTCAATCAACAATTACCGTATTTGGAATTTTTTATGCTTTAATGGCAATTTTTACCCTGTTCGTCCGGGGCAGGATGTTGGCCAAACTCTCCTGGTTGTATATTCTCGCTTCCGTATCGCTGGCTTTTCTGGCATTTCTGTATTCCAAAGAGAAATTTTATCATGTGGGCCAGTTTTTCGAATATACCATTCAGTTCCTGCTTCCGTTGTTTTTCCTGTATGCCATAACCGGACGGGTTAAATTATACCGGTTGCTGCTGTATATGAAAATAGCCATTGCGTTAACTTTTACAGCGCACGGGTTGTATGCCGT
>CAYRBS010000683.1:0-1064 GCA_964422335.1 uncultured Mariniphaga sp.
GGATTATAACACAAACCGGCCCAGCCGCCTACTAACAAAGAATTGTCAGGCGAACAGCAAATACATTGCGGGGTAAGTATTTTACCTGACTGCGGGACGAGCGATTTCCATAACAATTTACCGTCGGTATCAACCTTTAATACCTGAACGGTAGAAGGACCGGCTAAAGGTTGAACCTGGCACGTTATTCCAATCATCCCATCCGGCAGCATACCAATCGCATAGCCAAGCGCCGGCAAACCGTCACCAAAACTGAATTCAGAGATTTTCACCCCCTCGGAATCCAACTTCCAAAGCGAAACCTGCGGCTTGTCGTTTGTTCCCGTAAAAGTATTCAACCACCAAATATTTCCGGTATTATCAACAGTAACATCGGTTAGCATCATGGCAGAAGGCTGTTCTGAATCCATTAACCATTGTTGTGTAAAAGAGGAATCAACCGATATCAGCCGGGAAATAACGCCTTTTTCCGGAGACAATTGCACAGAAGAAAGCAAATATCCGTTTTGGCCGTTGGGCACAATCCTGAATGGAACATCGTTCCCCGGACTATCAAAAACGCGGGTCTTTAATGTATCCCCCCTTTCATTGAATTCCAAAAGCCAGATATCGAAACTTCTGGCTCCCGGCATTTCAATAGCGCCCAAAAATACCAGGTTTCCTCCGGGCAACTCAATTACATCTGAAAAATAATGGGACGCCTTAACCGGGATTTCTTTTTCCCACGCAATGGCGGGAATCTGAGAAAATACCGGTTGAAATAAAAAAAGAAAACCCAAAACAGGCAGAATCATTCCAAGATTTTTATTTTTGAGCATTGCTTTATACGTTTATTGTTGATACTTGTTATTACGATAAATACATTCAGAATGTTGTAAAAATGATTCTGTAAGTACAAACATAAAAAAGACTCCGGGCAACCTGTAATTATTGAGAAATTAAACTGATAAAAAAATAGTGAGAATCGTTAACCGGACACCCATGTTAATCTGTCAGAAAAAATGAAAAAAAAATTCGGCTATTGTTTCATTTGTGATTTTTTTTTTATTCTTTTGAATTGAATT
>CAYRBS010000684.1:0-1063 GCA_964422335.1 uncultured Mariniphaga sp.
CCGTCTTTTGCCATTTTGGCTTCCGGGTTGAAACGCATGGCCACATCAATAAACTCCTTGTCGAGAAAAGGAACGCGGCCTTCCACTCCCCACGAAGCCAATGATTTATTGGCACGCAGACAGTCATATAAATGAAGCCGTGACACTTTGCGAAGGCTTTCTTCATGAAATTCCCCGGCATTGGGCGCTTTATGGAAATAGAGATAGCCTCCGAAAATTTCATCGGCGCCTTCGCCGGTCAGCACCATTTTAATCCCCATCGATTTAATAACCCGGGCAATCATATACATGGGAGTGGAGGCCCGCACCGTTGTTACATCATACGTTTCAATATGGTAAATCACATCGCGGATGGCATCGAGTCCTTCCTGT
Organism: uncultured Mariniphaga sp.; assembly: GCA_964422335.1. Lineage (GTDB taxonomy): Bacteria > Bacteroidota > Bacteroidia > Bacteroidales > Prolixibacteraceae > CAYRBS01. The sequence continues at coordinate 373 of CAYRBS010000684.1, forward strand.
ATGGTGTAATGAATTTCGTGATGAATGGTGCCGATTTGGTCGGCCACTATGCGGGCTGCGGCCAAATCAGGAGAACCTTCCAGTCCGATAACAAAAGAGTGCAACTGCGGCCACCAGGCATCTTTCTGATCATTTTCCTCGATTCGCCGGGCAGCAAATTTTTTGGCCAGCGCCGAGGTGATGGATGAATCCAACCCACCCGATAAAAGTACGCCGTAAGGAACGTCGGACATTAACTGGCGGTGCACAGCGTCTTCCAGGGCTTGCGAAAGTTCGCCAATATCGGCAGGATTGTCTTTTACATTTTCGTATTTCATCCAGTCGCGCACATACCAGCGCTTTATTTCGCCGTCTTTACTGTAAAGGTAATGCCCGGGAGGGAATTCTTCAATTTTGCTACAGTAACCTTCGAGCGCTTTCAGTTCTGAAGCCACGTAATAGTTTCCGTGCTGATCCCAACCCTGGTAAAGCGGAATAATTCCGATGTGATCGCGGGCAATGAGCCAGGCATCGTTTTCCTCGTCGTAAAGTCCGAATGCAAAAATGCCGTTCATATCGTCGAGAAACTTTTCCTTTTTTTCATTGTACAGCGCCAGAATGACTTCGCAGTCGGAGCCGGTTAAAAACTCGTACTTCCCTTCAAATTGCTTTCTGATTTCGCGGTGGTTGTATATTTCCCCGTTTACGCCCA
>CAYRBS010000685.1:0-1060 GCA_964422335.1 uncultured Mariniphaga sp.
ACATATTGCCCGGTAAGCGTTTAAGCACCGAAGAGATGCTGTAAAACTTTTTCCGTGCACCCGTTTTTCCTATCTGCAATTCATAGCGACTCATATTTTTGGGTTCAAACACTACCGTGTTATGGTCATAATATCTCCAGTCAGTTGTAGTAAGGCGATTTTCCTTTTTTAAATCTTCATATACTTTGGTGCCCGGATAGGGAGTCAAAACATTAAATGACACCGTACAGACCTTATTTTTAACAAGAAATTTCACCGTTTCATCAAAAATTTCCTTTTTGTCGCTATCCAGTCCAAACACCATAGAAGCATGAATCAGAATGCCCATCTTTTTGATCTTTTTCAATGAATCTTCCAACTCCTTTATTTCTTTGATTGATTTTTTAAACGACTTTAATTGCTCCTCTCCGATGCTCTCTATTCCAAGAAACAGCGCTTTGCATCCACTGTCGGCAGCCAATTGCATAAGCTCCTTATCTTTTACCAGCAAGGAAACCGAAGCCTGTCCCCCCCATTTGATGTTTAAAGGCTTAATGGCTCTAAACAGTTCTTTCGCGTATTTTGGATCGCCTATAATGTTATCGTCCAAAAACATAAAATATTTGGCCTCTGATTCTTTGATATCCCGCACTACATTTTCTACAGGAATATGCCGGATTTTTTTGCCAAAAAGATCGGTTACACAACAAAAGTCACAATTATAAGGACAGCCGCGGGTTGTTGTGATGGGAATCAGGTTAAACAACCTCCTTTTCATAATGGAACTAAAGTCTTTCGGGACATACTTGCTTAAATCCGGAGCAGGATCTACATAAGTTTGCTTGAGCTGGTTATTTTCAAAATCTTCAAGCACTACCGGCCAAACGCCTTCGGCCTCTCCTTTTACCACACAATCTGCATGCTGAAGCGCCTCATCAGGCAAAATAGTAGGATGCACACCACCAAGCACTACTGTTTTACCTCTTTTTTTAAATTCGGAGCAAAGTTCATACGCCCTGGGAGCATTTGCTGTCATACAACTGATTCCAACCAGATCGCATTCCTGATCAAGATCAATATC
>CAYRBS010000686.1:0-1060 GCA_964422335.1 uncultured Mariniphaga sp.
ATTCAAAACCCGTATTTCGGTAGTAAAATGCCCAAATGCGGTGAAATTAAGGAGGAACTGTAATATGGAAATAAAAGTAAAAAATATGGTTTGCAACCGCTGCATTATGGTTGTGAAACAGATAATCGAACAAGCAGGTGTGACGGTTGCAGATATTGACCTGGGAACGGTAAGAATTGAAGATGAACTGACACCCGTGCAGATGAATTTTATTGACCGGGAACTGACAAAAGCAGGTTTTGAAATTATCAGCGATCAAACGGCACGGCTGGTTGAACAGATAAAAACCATCACCATTGAATTTGTTTACAAATCGGAAGATATGGGGAAAGTTAATTTTTCTACTCATCTCTCTTCAAAACTGAATAAAGATTACGGGCACCTCAGCATCCTGTTTTCATCGTTAGCTGGCATCACCATCGAAAAATACCTCATCAACCTGAAAATCGAACGGGTAAAAGAATTGCTGGTGTATGGTGAAAAAACACTGCGCGAAATTGCTTTCGAAATGGGATACAGCAGCCCCGCCCATTTGTCGGGACAGTTTAAGAAAGTCACCGGTTTTACGCCATCTTATTTTAAAAAGCTGGGGGAACAAAATCGAAAATCCATTCATAATGTATGAGATACTTAAAATCTTGTAAATCAATTCAAAAATATTATAACGTTTATACAAACAGCCTATAGTACCTTTGTAATGTCAGCATAAAAAAAAGAAGTCATGAAAAATTTAAAGGAATTATTTACAAAAGGGAAAAGTAACAAGGATGCCACACATTCAGGTTACAGTAAAAACCAATACGTGCATCAACATGGGCATGAAAGTAAAACACCGGCAAAAACAGTTTATCAATGTCCCATGAAATGCGAAGACAACAAAACGTATAATGCACCCGGCAACTGCCCGGTTTGTAACATGAAACTGGTTGCTGTGGAAAGCCGTAAAGGTTCATCTGGTCATTCACACGGTTGCTGTTAAATTATGAAAGTATTTCCTGAGTAACATTAATATACTACGATATGCATAAAGATCCGGTTTGCGGAATGGAGTTTAGTCATG
>CAYRBS010000687.1:0-1057 GCA_964422335.1 uncultured Mariniphaga sp.
ATTTAGCCTGAATACCCTTTTCGCGGTAAAAGTCTTTCATGCGCCGGATGTCGGCCTGGGCATCGTCGGTAAGTTCAAATTTTTCGCCGATGGAAACCACTTTCCGGCCCCAGTCGAAACTGCCCAGGTAAACCGGTACGTTGGCAAGCCTGGCAATGGTATGGAAACCGGCTTTCCACCGGACGACACGTTTCCGGGTTCCTTCCGGCGTCATGGCAAGGTGCAGGTGGTCCATGGTATTAAAAAGGTGAACCGTTTGGCGAATTACATTGGCCCCCCTGGAGCGATCGATGGGCACTCCTCCCATTTTCCGGACAAAAAAACCAACGGGCCAAAAAAAGAATTCTTTTTTAATCAGGATACTGGCCTTTCCGCCCAGTGAAGTGTAAAACAAATAGGAAATGATAAAATCCCACGCACTGGTATGCGGCACGCCAATAATAATGCATTTGGGTTCGGGCGCCACAGAGCCGTGGATTTTCCAGCCCATCAGCCGCAGCAGAAAAGCACTTAACTTCTTCATCTATTTTATTTTCTTAATTTCCATGTTTGTTGCACCGGCATATTTTTTCAGCAGATGCACGGCTAAATCCGTTGATTTATCCAACTCATCCGGACTGCCAAAATCAACAATCACCATCAAAAAACGGCGGGTTCCGGATGTAACGGCGGTGCGCACCGAATCGCTGGTGGGTGTACCAAAAGCCCCCAAATCATCGCGAAAAACCGGTAAAAATTCGATGTTCAGTTCTCCGCGGCCAATGCCTTCGTAGGGTTCGTTTTTACGGCCAATGCCAAATACCGCTTCTCCTTCAATTTTACCGGCGTCATACCCGCCAATGGAAAAGCCGGAAGAAAGGGAAACCAGGTTGAGCAGGTCCACCACGTTGTTTACGCGATAAAGCCCTTTCCCCTTTACGGTGCGGCGCAATAACGCCTCCGATGATAACCGGTACCGGGCCGGATCTTTGCCGCAGGCTTTATAGGCCCGTCGTGAAGCCGCAATGGAAGGAAGTTTACTGATTTGTTCCACTTTCAGCGAAGCAGCCACCTCCCC
>CAYRBS010000688.1:0-1056 GCA_964422335.1 uncultured Mariniphaga sp.
CCAATTGTGCGGTGGTTTGCCCTGATACGTGCATCACAGTTTACCGGATGCGGGCTTGATTGATGTGCGAATTGGAGAAAATAATTTTTTCATTTCTTATTCCTTATTCGATATTACTTATTTAAATGACACTTTAAAATCGAAAGAATATGAATAATAGCAGGGTTTTCGACCTGGAAGACCGCTTAATAGATTTTTCAATTGAAACCAGTGAGATTGTAGAACAGCTGTTATCCACCAAATTTGCAAATCATATTGGTGGGCAATTAATAAGGTCTGGCAGTTCACCTGCTTTGAATTATGGAGAAGCACAATCAGCCGAATCGCAGGTTGATTTTATTCATAAATTAAAAGTAGTACTCAAGGAGCTGAGAGAAAGCAGGGTTTGTTTAAAAATAATAATCAGAAAACCGTTATTGCCTGAAGAGCGTGTATTGCCAACCATAAATGAATGCAATGAACTAGTTGCAATATTTTTAAAAAGTATTGAAACTGCGAATAAAAGCACAAGGAAATTAGGAATAAATAATAAGAAATAAGGAATTAGAAATTTAAAGTAACATTGAATGGGAGAACTAAAGTTGATGAAAGGGAACGAGGTGCTGGCCGAAGCTGCCATCCGCTGCGGGTGCGACGGTTATTTCGGTTATCCCATTACACCTCAGTCGGAAGTGATGGAAACGTTGATGGAACGCCAGCCGTGGGACGAAACCGGCATGGTTGTTTTGCAGGCCGAAAGCGAGGTTGCAGCCATTAATATGGTGTATGGCGCCGCCGGCTCCGGGAAAAAAGTAATGACCTCCTCCTCCAGTCCCGGAATCAGTTTAATGTCAGAAGGGATTTCATATATAGCAGGCGCTGAGTTACCCTGTCTTGTGGTGAATGTTCAGCGCGGCGGGCCCGGACTGGGAACCATCCAGCCATCGCAGGCCGACTATTTCCAGGCCGTGAAGGGAGGAGGGCACGGCGATTATAAAATGATTGTACTGGCGCCTTCGTCGGTGCAGGAAATGAACGATTTTGTGGATTTGGCTTTTGAACTGGCTTTTAAATACC
>CAYRBS010000689.1:0-1054 GCA_964422335.1 uncultured Mariniphaga sp.
TTATTAATGCCGATGAAAATTTTGATAAGTATTACAAATCGAGTATCAAACAATTTCTTATTTATGAATACGACCAGTTACCGGTATTTGAGCCGGTTCAGATTTATTCCAATGTAGAAAATGGCTTTGGTATTTTTGGTTCCATTGCAGTAACCCAATTTTATTTCGATGAAGAACTTTGAAAGCCCCCGAGGATGAAAAAAATAAAGATTAAGTATTGGTTATTCTTGATTTTACCACTAACTGTTAATGTGATAAAAACCACTGCACAGGATAAAGTAACAGTTAGCGGTTACATTCAGGATAAAACTACAACCGAAAAACTGACCGGCGCCTCGATTATTATTGATGGAACGAATAAAGGAACAGCTTCCAACCAATTTGGATTTTACAGTTTAACCGTTACCCCCGGAAAATACGTTTTAAAATACAGTTTTGTGGGTTATGAGCCTCAGACTGCGGTTTTAGATCTTAAAAATGATACTGTTTTTAATGTATTTATGGTGTCCGATCTTACAATAGGTGAAGTAACTGTTAAAGCCCGCTCAGAAAATTCCGGAATTTTAAAATCCACAGAAACCGGCACAAATATAATATCCATCGAAAGCATCAAAAAAACTCCGGTAATTGGAGGCGAAAACGATGTACTAAAAACATTGCAGTTTCTTCCGGGGGTAAAACAAAGCCAGGAGGGAACATCGGGAATAAATGTGCGGGGAGGCAGCCCCGACCAAAATCAAATTTTGCTTGATGGGGTGCCGGTGTACAATGCCAGTCACCTGTTTGGCTTTTTATCGGTTTTTAACAGCGATGCACTTAATCAGGTAAAATTGTATAAGGGGGGCGTGCCGGCCAGGTATGAAGGAAGACTTTCTTCTGTACTTGACATTACTATGAAGGAGGGAAACAACCAAACCCCGCGGGGAGTGGTTTCTGTTAGCCCCATTTCAGGGAGAATAACGTTGGAAGGACCAATAAAGCCGGATACTTCTTCGTTTGTTATTTCCGGCAGGCGTACTTTTTTGGATATTCCTGTACGCGTTGGCTTGTTGCT
>CAYRBS010000690.1:0-1054 GCA_964422335.1 uncultured Mariniphaga sp.
GTGGAACTATTTCAACCCAATTTATTTTCAGGATGAGGTTTTTACCAAAGCTAAACGGTTCATCGACTTCTTCCAGAAGAATTATGAAGAAATGCTTGAAAAATACACGACCTACACAAGTGAAGAAACATCGAATCTTTATAACATGTGTGATACTAAAGAGGATACAACCCAGCTTTATAGCCTGAAATTTCATTTGGAGAACAGGAAGAATCTGGAAGCAATGGGTGTCAATTTACCTTTATACATTAATCAAATTAATGATTACGAATAACTTCTATTTGATTCACTAATTATTTTGATTACAAATTTTAATCAGATTAATTATTTTCTGGTTGGTGTTTTTTATTCGCTAACGAAAATGATTAGAAACAGGAATTGCATTTATCAACTTTTAATCATTCTGATTATTCCAAAAAAATGCTCACCTTGTTTTCATATACTTAAATCAACCTGCTGAAGATACAGGAATTAATCCCGCTTGAATTATATCAAATTCAAACCAACTGGAATATAAAAAGCGTAAATCGCTGAATTAAATTAACTTGAATCTCATATCCAGCACCTCAATGAAACGAAAATTATTAAATAAAGCACCTAATTATTTGAGAACTTGACAAAAAAATCCCCCTGCCCAAATTTTCATTCAGGATATACGGTGTTACCGTTTTTTAAAATCAGGCTTGTACCATGCCGTACGTCATAGAAATATTTCTATTTACACCTACACCGAAACTTACCCCCCTGTTAATTCAGGACACTTTACCCATGTGTAATGTTCCAGCCCACAGCTTTCGCACTGATCCCATTTTCCAACCTGCCGGAGAAACCTTTTCACTATGTTTACCTGTTATTTCAAGGCTGCAAATACTATCCGACGTCTAAGCTACTTGTTATCCGTTTCATTGGATTCTTTCCGCAGCTGGTCATTCATTAAAAATGAACGGATTGTGCATCAAAAGTAAAAAATTTATAAATATAAACCACTGATATACCAAATTTTAACAAAAAGTTTCCTAAGCAATCTGGTTAAAAATTCTACTTGTCGTTCTAC
>CAYRBS010000691.1:0-1053 GCA_964422335.1 uncultured Mariniphaga sp.
CACTTCAATCCACGTTTGTCGAAACCCAACCGGCCGGTTTTTACGAGAGGGTAATAGTTATTCAGCAAAAAAGAATTGCAGAGTTTAATATAAAAATCCAAAATGCCATAATGGTATTTTATTGTCAACAGTGTATTCAATTCCGTCTGCTGCGATAAATCCATTTTTTATCCTATGTATTTGTTTTCGGGTCTTATTTTGGCCACCAATTTCGAAGAGGTATTTATTATCAACTAAAAAATCGCCTTTCTCAGGGTATAGAACCTGATGATTTGCTTTTAACTGGTTGAAAAAGAATGTTTCCCTGATATTTCCCGGGTTTGGGGACTCGTTTGAAAATGCATACATCAGGTTTGTATTATTTAAAAATAGTTTGTCGGGTTTATTTAAATAATTTATTCCAAATGTATCCTTTGTCAGCATATTGACAATTTCGGCTTTTTCAAGGTAATACAGAAATTTTAGCAATGTATCACGACTGGTACCTGTTTGTGTAACCAGTTTCTGAATGTTGGGTTTGTAAGGGACGATACGTGATATAACAGTGAGCATTTTTTTTATTTTAATCACTGAGTTGAAATCTATATGAAAGATGGCAGGCAAATCGTTTTCGAGTACCTGATTGACAATTTGCACGAGACGGGTGGTGTAGGTGCTTTCTGCTTCAGCAAAAAAAGGATAAAATCCGTTTTGTAAGTATTCATCAAAATATTTTAATGGACGTATTTGAGAAGGAATTTCTTTAATTACAGGTTGGTTATTGGTTAGAATATCAGTCAATTGAAAGGGTTGAAATGATATATCATATTTCAATTCTAAAAATTCCCTGAATGATAATCCGGGGAGTTTATAAATAACAGCCCTGCGGCTTAAATCGTGTGAGCCTTTGTAAATTTCAAGTGCAGAGGAACTTGTAAAAACTACTTTTAAATCAGGAAGGTTGTCGTAAATATTTTTCAGCTCCTGCGACCAGTTGGGGTATTTGTGTACTTCGTCTAAAAAAAGGTAATCACCTCCCTTTTTGTGAAATTCTTCAGCAAAATATACAAGAGG
>CAYRBS010000692.1:0-1050 GCA_964422335.1 uncultured Mariniphaga sp.
TGTTCATCAGGCTGTTGTCGATGATATACCACAGCTCAGCATCGTTTTGTTGTTTCTGGTCAAGTACCGAAAAAATGGTGGCGCCGCTTTCACCCACTGTATATTTCCCAAATTCAGTATAAATATCGGGTTCTTTGATCCCTTCAGCATTGCAGGCATCTTTGATATTGTTCACAATCTCACGGATCATGTATTCGTAATCGTATTCAAATCCCAGGTGGCTCCGTATGGGAAACCCGCCGCCCAGGTTTACCGAGTTAAGATTGGGGCATTCTTTTTTTAATTCGATGTAAAGTTTAACCGATTTCTGAAACTCGCCCCAGTAATAAAGGGTGTCTTTAATGCCCGAATCCACAAAAAAATGGAGCATGGTTAGTTCCAGGTTTTCTTTTCCTTTAATATTATTCCGGTAAAATTCCAGGATTTCTGAGGCCCGAATTCCCAATCGCGAGGTATAATAAGCGCTTTGCGGTTCTTCGTCGATAGCTTTTCGGATACCGACCTTGATTTTTTTCCCGTTGGAAAATGCCAGTATTTTTTTGAGTTCGTTTTTATTATCGAGGATAATCGTAGAGTTGGTAAATCCTAAACTCTGGAGATCAATGATTTTTCGGATGTAATCGTCTGTTTTGTACCCGTTGTGAACCAACTGGACATCCTTTTTCAGTTTCCCCTGGTTATAAAGGTTCCGGATTAAATCGATATCGAACGATGAAGATGTTTCCAGGTTAACGTTGTATTGCAGGGCCTTGTTGATAACATGGTGAAAGTGGCTGCATTTGGTGCAGTAGCAATAATGGTAATCTCCCTGGTAGTTGGTGGCTTTCATGGCGCGCCTGAACAGGTTACGGGCTTTTTTTATCTGGTCGCCAATCCGGGGCAGGTACATCAGCCTGAACGGAGTTCCGTATTTATCGATTAAATACTTCAGCGAAACGCCGTAAAATGAAAGGTTACCATCCTCCAGGTCAAATCCTTCCTGCGGGAAATAGTAAGATTGTTCGATGAGATCAAGGTATGTATTCTTCATTTTCGAAAACCAACATAAAA
>CAYRBS010000693.1:0-1049 GCA_964422335.1 uncultured Mariniphaga sp.
AGGCTTTGTTTGATTTGTTGTGTTTTTTCGCTAATTATTTTGCTTACTTCATTTGTTGGCAGATTTTTTATTTCTGCAATTTCTTCCTCTGTTAACTGGTCGATTAAAAACAAATCCAAAATTGACCTCTCATTGGCCGGTAATTTAGCCAATTCCAGGTGGATTATTTTTTGAATTTTATCCTGGTTGAGTTTGAAGGTTATTTCTTCCAAAAGGCTTTCTTCATCTTCATTAAAAAGGAGTTCATAAATTGAATATTCATCGGATCCTGGAGCAAACTCATCCAATTCTTCAACCGGGATAATTTCTTCATCGGCGTCAATGGTAAATTCTTCATCAAATGTTTTCCGCTCCTTTTCCAGGATATTGTCCAGTCTTACTAATTTCTCTTTGTTGAATTGATATTCGTTAAGTTTCTCATCCAGAAGTTCGTCGGCTTTTTGGTAAAGCCAAACATTCATTTCTTTGATATCGGTGGGAATTTCTTCAATATTATTGTATAAAATTAAATACAGTTCATCCAGTACTTCCTGAACTTTAAAATTTCCCCTTTTGAGTTCTGTGGTAATTTCAGTGGTTTTAATCCTTCGTTTTATGTAGCGCGATAAATCATGAAGCAAAATTTTCGATAACTTCTTAAAAGCATCTTTTGTGTGTTCCTGTCGTAAGTCCTTGAGGTGTTTTAGGTTGTCATGAAAATTTTTCAACCTTGTTCGTTTTCTGCGGTATAAATAATATCTTTTTTCCTTGTGAATTTTTTTTGCGACAGAAAGTTTCAGCCGGTCAAATAACCTGTGGATGCCGGCCTCAATATTTGTATCTTTTTCCTGGAGGTAAATAACATGTTCTCTCAGGGAAACCATAGCTGAAATTTGATAGGTAACCTTGTCGGCCTTATTGAAAAAAATATTTACGGTAACGGGTTTGCGGTAATTATCAGCTATTCGCGATATTCGGTTGGTTTGTTTTTTCACAAGCTGCTTTGCCTTCTGTTGTAATTTTTTATCGTTGAGGCATTTCACATTGTTTATAATGTATTTCATAGCTCA
>CAYRBS010000694.1:0-1047 GCA_964422335.1 uncultured Mariniphaga sp.
GAACTGGCTGAAGAAGAGGGGCATCATCCCGATGTTTGTATTCATTACAAAGAAGTGGAAGTTGAAATCAGCACGCATGCCATTGGCGGACTTTCGGAAAATGATTTTATCCTGGCGGCTAAAATTGATGAAATCTAATCCGATGAAAGATTAAGGCAGCGGACTTCCCACAGGAACATCGCAGCGGTGTCCCGGTTGTCCATGCGGCGGATTGATGCGTTCTCCGTTAGCGGAAGAAGTTGATGTTGTCTGATTTGGCTGGGAGCCATTCAATCGTCTTGCATTTTCCAGGGTAGGAGCGGTTGGGTTATTCGTGGATGTGGATTCAGTATTTTGGGCAGGTGCAGCGTTTAGCGGTTGGCCCACCGGGATATCGCAGCGGTGGCCAGGTTCTCCATGGGGAGGATTTATGGTAACCTGGGAATTATTTTCTTCGGTTGCCTGCTGTTCTTCTGTTGTTTCTGTGGCCCCATCTGTTGTATCTGTCACCTCTGCTTCTTCTGTTACAACGGTCGCAGATTCCGTATTTTCTGTATTATTTTCCTGGCTTTGTTGTTGACCAGGTACCGCTGGAGTTTGCTGTGAATCTTTTTTTGCCGGACTGCAAGCCATTATTGTAAAGAAGGCAAGTGCAGCAATAAGCGCAAAGTTTGCCGGTTTAATCTGGTTGTTTAAATTCTTCATAATAAAATTTTTAATGGATATTGCTCAAAGTTATTATAATTTTTCCATCCTGCTTTCTTATCCCTGAACATTTGCCACCCCATTTAGTTCAAATTGATACCATTCATTTTATTTCCCCGGATTTTATACTACTTGCAAAGGAGCTTTCCTTCCTTCATTTATCAGGGATTCTCTGCGTGAGGCTATACCTGTTATTCCCTGCTTTTATTCTTTCATAAATTTATAATGTACATCCCCAAAAACTTTGTGCCCAATGGATTCCGAATGGCAGGAGGTGCAACTCATATTTCCCGAGGTGTTTTTTAGTTTTCCCTCAGTTCCATGGCATGCCATACATGTATTTGCTTCTTCGTTGCTGTGGGT
>CAYRBS010000695.1:0-1046 GCA_964422335.1 uncultured Mariniphaga sp.
AGTCCCAGCGAACCACTGATAAATAAAACTTTTGGATTTTTCATTTTAAAGAGATTTGTTTTGGCTAAACTGAGGCTGTTCAAAAAGAAAAATAATCTGCATAAGTGCATCTACTTTCAAAATTACTTTTTGAACAGCCATGTTTTTTACAACTCCTTTAGAATTCGCCCTCCCAGTCAACCACGTAACTTGTTTCTGAAGTAAAATAACCTTTGTAATTACCGCCTCCGCCTACAATCTTTTTTAATATTCCTGTGCCTGAAATAAAGCTGAAAGTCCCTTTGAAGGTGGGCACCGGCCTTCCATCCTGCATTTTTGTTACAATTTCTCCCTGCCATTTCGTAACGCCGTGGTCACCATCTATTTCCATAATGGTATATCCCTGATGAGGACCACTTCCTTTCACCAGATCATCGAATGAGAGGTTAACCAGTTTCGCATCGTTCATAAATGCGGCGTCTGCAGAGCTTTTATTAAATCCTTCGGCTTTTCTCAATGACATTATATGTCCGTTGGTATCTGCAACCTCGAAGTCTTTTACATCTGCAAAATTGTAAGTTTGTTTTCCACTAATTTTTGTTTTCATTTTTAGTTCCTCCTTTTTAAAATGATTAATAAGATTAAAGTTCGGAAACATGCAGATGCAAGACCAACCAACTATGTTGCAAAGACTTTAAATTTTGTGTCAATTCTTTAACTTATGTTTCAGGGGGGTGAATGTATGTTGCAGAGGGAGGTTTTTTACTCTGTATTGGTTAATGACCGTTCGTGTTTTGATGGATTCTTTATTTGCCAAAAGGGATTGAATAATTCCGGGCTTTTTAGTTGAATCAATTGATCTTTGAACTGCGATTTCAGATTATCCAGGAGTTGTTCAGAGGAATACAACACATAAATAGCTGAGTATTTATTTTGAATTGTTTTACTTTTAATGTTCGGATTATCCGACGATGTAAAGAGTATGTCCACATTCTCCGTTTCTATTTCGTTTATCATCATTAAAAATGCGGTGACACCATTATTAAAGGGAGTTGTAAAATCTGATA
>CAYRBS010000696.1:0-1044 GCA_964422335.1 uncultured Mariniphaga sp.
TCCCACAGATGGCGCTGATTTTCGCAGAATTGATTCAATAATCAGCGGGTTTCTGCGTCATCCCAGCCTGCGTCTGGCAGGTGCGGGAAATCAATTTTCAAAACGGCAACTTTCCCAAATCCAGGTTTCCACCAGAAAGAATAATCCCCACTTTTTTATTTTGCACATCGATTTTATTTTCGAGAATGGCTGCCAGTGGCACGGCAGAAGAAGGTTCGATGATGATTTTCATGCGCTCCCAGATGAGGCGCATGGCTTCCACAATTTTTTCTTCGGAAACGGTAACAACATCGTCCACTTTGTCGAGAATAATTGCAAAGTTGCGTTCGCCCAGTGAAGTCAGCAGCCCGTCGGCAATGGTTTTCGGGTTTTCGGAAGGCACCCGTTTTTTGCTGTGAAACGAGCGGAATGCATCATCAGCGCCCGCAGGTTCGGCAGCAATTACTTTGCATTTTGGCAGTAATTGTTTGGTTGAAATAGCAGTCCCGCCAAGCAATCCACCACCGCCTACCGGGGCCAGGATGATGTCGAATTTCCCCTCATCTTCAATCAGCTCTTTGGCAGCGGTTCCCTGTCCCGCAATCACGTGAAAATTGTTGTACGGATGAATTTCGGTGGCGCCGGTCTCTTTTACCACCTGCGTAAGGGTGCTTTCGCGCGCCTGCAATGTGGGTTTGCAAAAGGTAATTTTGGCGCCATACCCGGCTACTGCTTTCTTTTTAATTTCAGGCGAAGTCTCCGGCATCACAATATAGGCCGGAATGCCACGCATTTTGGCAGCCAGTGCCAGCGCCGCCGCATGATTACCCGAAGAGTGAGTCGCCACCCCTTTTTCCATCTCCTCCTGTGAAAGCGAAAACACGGCATTGCAAGCCCCGCGAAATTTAAACGCCCCCACTTTCTGGAAATTTTCACACTTGAAAAAAACGTCAGCACCCACAATTTTATTGATACCGGAGGAAGTCAAAACCGGTGTGCGATGTACATATTTCTGAATGGTGCTGTGCGCCAGTTCAACATCGGAATATTCAGGTAAAAACTTCA
>CAYRBS010000697.1:0-1042 GCA_964422335.1 uncultured Mariniphaga sp.
TCAAAGGACGTATCAAAGACAAACGCAAACGGGTAAAAGTGGACTACCGTAAAGGCTTCCAGGCAGACCCGAAATTCCTTGAAATATGGGAGCGAATTAAATTAAGAACCCATTACCGGGTAACATATGATACGAACGAATTAATAAAAGCGGCTTCCAAAGCCGTAAAAGAAATTGAGGAAATCAAAAAACCCCGAATCAAGTCTGTAAAAGTGGGGATTAATATTCAAGAACCAGGAGTTGACTATGAAATCAGAAGCTCAAAAGTACTTGAACCGGAAAATGACCATGAAATTCCGGACGTACTTGGTTATATACAAAGCAAAACAGAATTGACACGCAGTACAGTACTGGAAATCCTGAAACAATCCGGGCGAATGAACGACATTCTGATCAATCCGCAGTTGTTCCTTGACAAAGCCGTTGCAGTCGTCAAAATCGTCTTATATGAATTAATGATTGACGGTATTAAGTATGAAAAGATCGGCAGCAAGGATTTTGAAATGCTGCTTTTTAATGAAAACGAAATAGAAACCTATCTTGATAATTTAACTTTTGAAGTAAGCAAAAAAGACAAGACGATTTACGATAAGTACATGCCGCTTGACTCGGAAATTGAAACCGATTTCGCTAAAGACTGTGAAACACGGGAGGACATTGAGTTTTATTTCAAACTTCCGTTTTGGTTCCATATTGACACACCAATCGGGAAATACAATCCGGACTGGGCATTGGTCTTTAAAAATGAGAAGAAAATTTACTTTGTAGCTGAAACAAAATCCACCAAAGACTTATCAAAACTAAGAAACGAAGAACGATTAAAGATCAAATGCGGTGCGGCACATTTTAACGAATTTGAGAATATTGAATATAAACACATAACAAAAGTAGACGATTTGGTTTAACATGACCGAACCGATTTTGCACATTGCCTTTTTTGCCGCTGCAAGCGGTATGAGCATAAGAGCAACGCTGCTTTACTTCAGTGTAAACTCTGCCGAAACCGTCACTTTAATATTTTTCCGGGCCGAGCTGGTGTTGT
>CAYRBS010000698.1:0-1039 GCA_964422335.1 uncultured Mariniphaga sp.
CTCTGCCTTTTCCACTCCGGGCAAGGAGAGAGCCTGGAACTGTTCCGTCAGCTCTTTTTTCTCATCATACCAGAAAACAACTCTGTACTTCTGAAATAGTTTTTGAAGCGCTTCTTCTATTCGGTTCATACATCAAGTTTTGTTTTTCTACCCACCTTACTACCCACCTTGTTTGTTTGTTTGTTTATTTGTTTGCTTGCAGTCAGGAAGTTAGCAAGTAAGCAAATATATTAACAGCTTATTTTCCACACAGTTTTCCACCCACTTTATTAACTGAATCACTGCCTCGTTTTAAAGTATTATCCATTTCCCTTTTTTATCACTTCCTATCCTTTCCAGCAATTCCATATCTTTCAATTTTTTGATATTATTATCAATAGTGGTTGATCCAACACCTATAGTCGAACTTAGGACTTTTTTGGTAATTACAGAATTATCAGCAATCAAATCCATTATCTTCATCTGGTTCTCTGTAAGAAGCTCCTTAAATTTTTCACGTTTTTTTGACCAGTTAACCAGTCTGTGTAACACTATCGAGAACATACCGTCAAAATAAAAAACTGGTTCCGGAAGTTCCGCTTCTTCCATAAGGTTTTTCATTCTTTGAATACCCGAACCTACCTGTTCAACCATATCCATGCGATTAAACAGACCGAATATTAAAGGATTTCGGGAAAAGCTTTTGGTACCGAATTGTTCCGGCAAAATGGCACTTACAAGTCCGCCCGGATTGGTAATTTCCACACGATTATCAAAAACCTCGATTAAAATAGTTGCCCCCTTTTCATAATAATCACGGTGAGCAAGCGCATTTATAACTGCTTCCTTAAATACTGTTTCCGGTATTTCCCATATTTCTTTCCGCGGACCAGAACCTTGCCCTTCAATGTCGTATCTGACGTTCATCTTTCCTTTTAACCATTGGAGTGCATTCTTATATTGGCTAAAAAGAGGACCATACAATGGTTTATCGTCGGCAATAAAACGTTTGTCTTCTCCATCGTAAGCGACACAACGAATAAATGCTTTATCAAAATAT
>CAYRBS010000699.1:0-1038 GCA_964422335.1 uncultured Mariniphaga sp.
TTTTCGGGGCGGGTTGCGTGCGATTTCCTGTCCGAAGGACAAGTGAAATCGGGCGTGAACCCGCCGACCGCACACCACCAGGCACCGCCCTGAAATTTGCACAATGTTATGCAACGAATTTTATTCATCTCGAAACAAAATATGAAATTACAAATATTCCAATTGTCAAAATAGCTAAAAGGATATATCCCAATATTCTTCTCCTTTTATTATCAGGTATTTTCAACTCATACTTTATCGAAATTTTCTTGTATTCCTGCTCTGTCAAATTATTAATTTCAGTATTTCGCTTGAATCGTTTCTCAGTTATTCGCATGGACAAAAACAAAATAATCCCGGTAACCAAATATCCAATTGCAAAAACGTATGGGAAACTAAGTTTTGTTTGCAGGTAAACTGATAAGGCCACACCTCCAAATAAAATCGGCAAACTAATCCATAGCACTTTTCTTTTGTACTTAGAAAAGAGCAACATGATTTCATCAATATTTTGATTGTCTTTAAGAATGTGTTGAATTTCTTTTCTGAATTTATTTTTTCCTGTACTAATTTTGTTTCCTGAGAAAAATTCAATTGCTTCATCAATTTCTTTAGGAGATGTATTTAGGTTGGTTAGATTAATTATGTCCATTGAAGATTTACTTTTAACAAGTAATTTGAAGCTACTTGAATTAAAATTAGTTTCAATGTCAGTGGTGTTTTGCCAAGTATAAACTTTTTTATTTCGCTTGTCGTGTAATCCTGTTTCATCGATTATTAATCGAGGTTTTCGGACAACAAGCCTCTTTATAATCAAAAAGATTAAATACAGAAGAATCGCAATTGGAAGAATTAACCATACTTCCGGTTCTTTCAATTGAAGAGATATAAAAATTGTCAGAACGACAATGTACATTATTTCCCTTTCTCTGGCAATTGATTCCTTTATTTCAATAATTTTCATAAAATTCTGGTCAAGGACTTGGATGCTTTTTCAATTTGTTGCATAACGTATGTGCAACCCAACAAGTTGGGTTATTTCTCTATTGTTTGGTTGGG
>CAYRBS010000700.1:0-1034 GCA_964422335.1 uncultured Mariniphaga sp.
GGCTCTATTTTCCCTGGCCACTGGGCAATCATTGGAATCCGGATTCCGCCTTCCGTTACATTTGCTTTGCCCCAGCCCTGCTCGCTTTTGAAGGGGTGTGCGCTGTCGAACCAGGGGGAGTCGGTACCCCCGTTAAAACTGGGACCATTGTCAGAGGTGAACATGATGATGGTGTTTTCATACAAATCCAGTTCTTTCAGAGTGGCAACAATTTCTCCCACCTGTTCATCGAAATAAGACACCATAGCTGCATAAGCTGCGCGCGGATAACGATGGGGGAAGTACCCCCGGTCGCCGGTGTAGGGTTCTTCATCGCCAAACTTTTTTACGTAATAATCTACCCACCGTTTAGGCGCCTGCAAGGGAACGTGCGGAATCGGGTTGGCATAATACATAAAAAACGGCTGGTCTTTGTTTTCTTTTATGAAATGAATCAATTCATCCTGCATCAGTTCCGAAGCATAATCGGTGAGCCAAAAGTCGCTGTATGATTCGGGATCGTAAGGATCGGCTCCTTCCGGGAGACCTGTGCGCGGAGGAACCATTTTGTTGTTGAGGGGTACTTTTTCGGTGTTTTTCCAGAGGTGAACCGGGAAATAGGTATGCGCCTGCCGCTGGCAGTTGTATCCGTAAAAGAAGTCGAATCCCTGCTTGTTGGGAATGCCTTCGGTGAGCGGTCCGCCAAGACCCCATTTCCCCACAATCCCTGTTTTGTAACCTGCCTCTTGCAGCAGGGTGCCGATGGTTTGCGTTCCCGGTTTCAGCGGGCGCTGGCCTTCCAGGTTGGGATCGTTGGACATGGCTTCAAAATCCCACACATCGCCGCGGTCGGCCCACTCGTCGTTGCCCCTTATCTGAGCATGACCCGAGTGTTGTCCGGTAAGCAACATGCAGCGGGCGGGGGCGCACACCGGCGAGCTGGTATAATGCTGAGTAAACCGCATTCCTTTTTCAGCCAGTTTATCGATGTGAGGCGTTTCAATTTTTTCCTGTCCGTAGGATCCCAGTTCGGCATAGCCCAAATCGTCGGCCAA
>CAYRBS010000701.1:0-1034 GCA_964422335.1 uncultured Mariniphaga sp.
TTTCGGTTGGAATTTCTTCAATATTCTGTTGTTCTTCCGAAGTTATTTCTGCATTGATTTTTGAAACAATGTTTATTGCAATCTCACTTTGCAAATCAATAAAGTCTTTTACTTCAACGATTTCTTTCCGGTATTGTTCCGAGAACAGATGACGGTCGGTATTTGCTTCAAGCAACTGGATGTTCAGCAAAATTTCATCGCCGTATTTCTGGCCGCTGCCTTCTACAATGTAATTTACGTCCAGTTCCCTTGCAATTTCTCTTAACGAACCGCTGCTGAGCCTGTGTTTTTCCACTGTTGTACGTGACCGAACATCCAAATCCTCAATATCTGAAAGATTATTCAGAATGGATTCCATCAGTCCGTTTATGAAATAGGCATTGGTTGAATCGGGGCTGTCGTTTTTAAAAGGCAGCACTGCAATGGTTTTTTCCAATGGTTCATTTTCAAGAAGAATAGGAAAGTTGAACAACTCATGGGTGAAGAATAAAACAATAATAAGTGCAGTGAAGAGAACCGAAGCGATCAACCATTTTTTTTGTTTTGACGGGGGCAAGGTGGTTTTGGTGGAACTGATTTTTTCTTTCTCTGTTTGCTTTTTTGCTTCTCCCGGCGAAAAACCATAAAAGTCGTGAAAGCATTTGGTGAAGTAGGTTACGCTGTGGAATCCACATTCATAAGCTGCCTCGGATATGGTAATTGTGTTTTGTTTCAGAAGTTCCCGGGCTTTTTTTAACCGCACCTGGCTAATAAACTGGCTGATGGATAATCCGGTAGCATTTTTTATCCTTCGGTGCAGGCTCGAACGACTCATCCTCATTTCGCGGGCCAGTTGGGTAACACCAAACTGTTCGTTTTGCAGATTGGCCTCAATAATTTGAGTAAGCCGCTCTGAAAATTTCTGCCCGTTTAAGGTTGATTCAGCCATTTTGGTTTTTTAAGCATAGTGTGTTTAACGTTCATGAAAAGAAAAGGTTACGTTCGTGCTAAGGGTGTAAAAACCTGTAGGGAAGTTGCCTGGTGTCTGTTACGCT
>CAYRBS010000702.1:0-1032 GCA_964422335.1 uncultured Mariniphaga sp.
ATTTTTCGCGGGAATCAGCAGCTAACGGGCGTTTCGAAAACCGATATCCCGGATCAGTTGGATCTGCTTTGGACATTCCAAACCGGCGATAACATCAAATCGGCGCCGGTGGTTGACAATGGAAAGGTGGTAGTTGGCTCCACCGATGGGGTGGTTTACTGCCTCGATTTAGAAGGCAAACTCCTTTGGGAATTCGAAACGGAAAATGCCATCGAGGCCCCGGCACTCATTCACGATAACACGGTATATGTCGGCAACCTCGACGGAACACTGTATGCGATTAATTTAGATTCAGGGGATAAAAAATGGGAATACGATACCGATAACCAAATTATTGGCTCGGCCAACTGGTGGGAAGAAGACGGAACAACTTATATTTTTGTGGGGAGTTACGATTACTACCTCCACTGTGTGGATGCCCAATCCGGTGAGATGATCTGGCAATATGAATCGGATAATTTTATCAACGGGGCGGCTGCCTGTGCCGAAGGCAAAACGTATTTTGGCGGATGCGACGGGTTTCTGCATGTAGTGGACGTGGTAACCGGTAAAGCGGACAAAAAAATTGACGTGGCTACCTACGTCCCGGGCTCGCCGGCGGTGGAAAACAACAAAGCTTACCTGGGCGATTACGACGGACGTTTTTTCCAGGTGGATATTGATAACGGGGAAACCTCCTGGGAGTGGGAACACGATGACACACAGCTTCCTTTTATTGCTTCGCCAGCGGTGTCGGGCAGTCGTTTATTCACAGCCAATCATAATAAATTTCTTTATAGTTTCGATAAAAATAAGGGCGAAAAACTTTGGGAATACAACACCGGAAACCGCGTGGAAGCTTCGCCGGTAGTGGCCCGCAACAAGGTGGTGGTGGCCAATATGCGGGGCGATTTGGCGCTGTTAAATCATTCCACCGGGGAGGAGCTATGGACTTACGAAATAGGCAGCCAGGTTATCAGTAACCCTGCCATTGCCGGCGGACGTATTTATGCAGGGGCATCCGACGGAAATGTGTATTGTTTTGGGAAATAA
>CAYRBS010000703.1:0-1031 GCA_964422335.1 uncultured Mariniphaga sp.
CCAATCGAATGCTGAAATTCGCTTCTGATATATGCGGAGGGTTGACTCAAGTTGAAAATCCCCTATCTTTGCCCCAAATTATTCATTATGAAGGAAAAGCTTTTTGGAAAGACGCTTACTGAATTGCAACAGGTTGCCGAAGAACTGGGATTGCCAAAATTTACTGCCAGGCAAATGGCCGACTGGCTTTACAAAAAAGAGGTTGCATCCATTGAAGAAATGACCAACCTTTCCAAAAAAGCACGGGAACTACTCAATGAAAAATATGAATTTGGATTGACCGCACCCAACAAAGTACAAATCAGCACTGACGGAACAAAAAAGTATTTGTTCCCTACTTTTCAACATAAATTTATTGAGACGGCCATGATTCCCGAGCGCGGCCGAAACACGGTTTGTGTGAGTTCACAGGTGGGTTGCAAAATGGGCTGCCTTTTTTGTTTTACGGCCAAACAGGGTTTTCAGGGCCAACTTACAGCCGGTGAGATTGTCAACCAAATTAAGAGCATCGAAGAGGCAGCTGAAGTTTCCAACATTGTTTATATGGGAATGGGCGAGCCGTTTGATAACCTGGAGGAGGTGATGAAAAGCATTGAAATTTTTACTGCCGACTGGGGTTTTGCAATGAGCCCCCGCCGGATTACGGTTTCCACCATCGGTATTATTCCGGCAATGCTGCGGTTTTTGGAAGAAAGCGAAGCGCACCTCGCCGTGAGCCTGCATACTCCGTTTAACAACGAGCGTCAGCAACTAATGCCGGTTCAGGTGGCTTATCCCATTGAAGAGGTTATAAACGAAATTAAACGCTGGGACTTTGGCCGGCAGCGCCGGATTTCCTTCGAGTACATTTTGTTCGAAGGCCTGAACGATTCGCCGCAACATGTGAAAGAACTGGCCCGGTTGCTCAGCGGGTTGAAATGCCGCATCAACCTCATCCGGTTTCATCCGGTTCCCGGAACCCCGCTGAAAAGTCCGGGCGAAGAAACCATTCAGCGTTTTAAAGACCAGCTCAATCAAAAAGGAATTTTCAC
>CAYRBS010000704.1:0-1030 GCA_964422335.1 uncultured Mariniphaga sp.
TAGGGTAACTTTGTTGTCCTTTATTTTAGCGAATGGTATTTTCGCACTGGCTTACCTTTGTAAGGCATGCCGTAATTTTAATCAGATTGCTGAAACAGAAATCATCAGTACAATTTACCTGCTTTTCATCCCTGTTTTTTGTTAATAACTTCCTAACGAAGTGTAAACATATATCACTATTTAGACATGAGATAAATTACCACCCTTTTTTGTAAATATCACTTATTGGTTTTATTTTTAGGCATTTAATTTAAAACCGAAAATCAATGTATATAAGGACAGTTTCTTTATTTTTTTTATTTCTGTTTATTAACGTAACACTTTTTTCCCAAACACCTACCAGGTGGAGGGGCCCCAACGGCAACGGGATTTATGATGAGAGCGGCCTGTTAAAGGAATGGCCTGCTTCCGGGCCCGAAGTAATCTGGCATTTTGAAGGGTTAGGCGAAGGGCATTCTTCTCCTGCCTTTGCCAACGGATTAATTTACCTCTCAGGAATGGTGGACAAAACCGGGTACATTTTTGTGCTGGATTATGACGGGAACCTGCAGTGGAAAGTGCCTTACGGCGAAGAGTTTCACGAAAGTTACCCGGGTTCCCGGTCCACGCCAACCATTGCAGGTGATTTGCTGTATATCTACTCAGGACACGGCGTGTTAACCTGCATGGATGCAAACAATGGCGATGTACAATGGCGGAAAGATGTATTCAGCGATTTCGACGGCGGAAACATCCAGTGGGGCGTTACGGAAACCCCGGTGGTGGATGGGGATATCATTTATATTACACCCGGCGGAAAGAAAAATAACGTTGTTGCACTAAACCGTTTTAACGGGAATTTGGAATGGACATCCGCCGGCGAAGGCGAACTTTCGGCATACTGCACCCCGCTTCTGGTTGAATTACCCCAACGTAAACTTTTGGTAACCATGACTGCCGACCATATTATCGGGCTTGATGCTTCCGACGGGAGTATGCTGTGGTCGCATCCACAAACCAACCGCTACCAGGTTCATGCCAACACACCCAT
>CAYRBS010000705.1:0-1029 GCA_964422335.1 uncultured Mariniphaga sp.
CCCACTCCGGCATCCTGTATGTTTCGCATAAACCGGTTGGCTTTTTTGTGGGTTTTTAAGTCGAGCGTCATCATTCCGCCAAAACCAAATTCTTCGTTCATTAGTTTTTTATGCAGCTGGTGTTGCGGGTGTTGTTCCAGTCCCGTATAAATTAATTTTAGTTTTGAATCATTGAGATTTTGAGCCAGGAAAAGGGCGTTCCGGCTGTGTTGTTTCATACGCAGGTGAAGTGTGTGCAGGTTTTTCAGAATGCCGGAAGACCGCTGGGAATCGAGCACCGGACCCAGTAACATGGCTGTTCCCTCGTTTACATCCGACAGCTGATTTATGAATTCGGCAGAACTGCAAATAGCACCGGCTACACAGTCGTTTTTGCCGTTGATAAATTTGGTCATGCTGTAAACTACAATGTCGGCTCCCTGCAGTGCAGGTGTCATAATAAGGGGCGTGAATGTGTTGTCCACCATGAGTTTGGCGTCATTATCATGAGCAATTTTTGCCAGTTCAGGAATGTCGGAAACCTGCAGCAGCGGGTTGGCAACACTTTCGGTGTAAATAACCTTTGTGTTGGGTTGTATGGCCGCTTTTACCTGATCGTGGTTGGTAATGTCAACAAACGATACACTGATATTGTATTTAGGCAACCAGTTTTTCAGAAAAGCAAATGTTCCACCGTAGGTCGTTACGCTTGTAACAATATGGTCGCCCGAGTGGCAAAGCTGCAACAGCGAACAGGTAATGGCTGCCATGCCCGATGCCGTAACCCATGCCGACTCAGTATTCTCCATTGCAGCAAGCGCTTCAGCCAGGTACTTGTTACTGGGGTTCCAGTGGCGCGAGTATAAAAAACAACCTTCTGTATGGCCCAGTAAGGTTTCTTCCATGGTTTCACCTTTCAGGAATGTAAAGGTGGAGGAGTCAGTGATGGAGGGATTTACACCTCCAAATTCGCCAAATTGTTTTAGTTCGTAAATTTTTTTGACCGGATTGAATTTCATTTTTTTTGGTTTTTAATTCAGGTTGAAAATA
>CAYRBS010000706.1:0-1028 GCA_964422335.1 uncultured Mariniphaga sp.
ACTTCCCCACCCGAAATCCAGCGGATGGAATCGTGTCCGGTTACATTCACTTCAATCAATCCTTTCCGGTTGTTTACATTTATTTCCTGGATTTCCGGCGGAGCAGGCCCGTCGTGCCCGGACGGTGCGTAAACATAATAACTCAGGCCTTCCTGCATTCCTTTCCGCATCGAGGTTTCATTTAACTCAGGCAGGATAAATACACTCCAGTTCCGTCCCAGGGTGCTGCTGTGGTGCATGTCGTCGTTGGAATACGCCCACACCGGCCTTTCCGGCATCATGCGCGAAAGGATGGCATCGTACAATTCGCGGTCGTTGGGATAGCGGTCGCCCTGGTTGTAAATTTCAACGCCAATAAGGTGGTCGTACCGTTGCAAAAGGTCTTCATACCAATCCACGCTGTACAATTCAGGATCGCTGCTGGTATAGCGGCCGGGGTGGTTGAACATAACCAGCCCGTTTTTTTCGGCAGTAGCTTTCAGCGAAGCCTCCACCTCTTCCGTTCCGTTATGGTCAGTAAAATAACTTCCCATGTGGTGGTGCCGCGAAAGTTCGTTTCCCTGGATGGCCAGCATACCGAGCTGTTCCGGGTCGCGGTTTTCATAGACGATTTCCTCTTCTTCAAGCTGGTCATTTTCCAACCGTTCATAAGCACCTGAACTTGCCTCCATATCAGCAAAAGCAGTCCACGGATAAGTTACTTCGTTGTGGTCGGTAATGGCCAGCACATTGTAACTCAACTGAAAATAGCCGTCCACCACCGATTGCGGGTTCATCCGGCCGTCGCTGCGGGTGGTATGAGTATGGAAATTGGCTTTGTACCGCTGATGGTTTTGCCAATCCACCCCGGCATATGGATTTTGAATGTCCCATTGGGACTGGCAACCTGAAATGCCAAAAACCAGTATCGATATCCAAAATACCGAGAGAGAGCCGAAAATCCATTTCTTTTGAAATAATGCTTTTTTGTCTGTCATATTCCCCTTATTTTAAATTGAATTCAAAACTATCAATATTTCAACAAATAA
>CAYRBS010000707.1:0-1026 GCA_964422335.1 uncultured Mariniphaga sp.
TTATTTCCCTTGTGTTTCTGTTGTCGTATGCCAGCGCCCAGCTTGTAGCAGGCAGTAAAGCATTGCACGTTTTGCTGGGCTGGCCCAATTGGGCAGGGGCCACCATTGGGGCTATCCTGGTGGTTATGTATTGCCTTGCAGGGGGGATACGGGCATCTATTTGGACCGACGGGGCCCAATCGGTAGTGATGATACTGGCAATGGCAACTTTGCTGGTCATCGGCGTACTTGAGTTTGGCGGGCTCAATGGAACCATTGCCGAGATGAGTAAAGTAGATGGTTTTCTTGATTTGTTCCCCAAAGACCTTTTACTTCCCGGGATCTCAGGAGGGATTCTTTTTGCTGTCGGATGGGGGTTTGCAGGGATTTCTGTAATTGGGCAGCCACATGTAATGGTCAGGTTTATGGCACTTAGTGAAACCGGGAAAATGCGGAGAGCCAGGGCCTGGTATTATTCCTGGTTTACAATGTTTTATATCATGTCAACAGGCGTAGGGATGTTGTCGCGGATTTACCTGAAAGATCCCGGTTCTTTTGATCCGGAACTAGCCCTGCCTTCCATGGCACTTGAGTTATTGCCCGCTCCGCTCGTCGGGCTGGTACTTGCAGGAATTTTTGCAGCAACCATGTCCACCGCCGATTCATTGGTTTTAAGTTGCTCATCGGCTGTTACGCACGATTTAATTCCGCGAAAAATTGAAAAACCTTATTTATTAAAAATAGGAACGGCAGTAATTACCTTTGCTGCGCTGGGCTGGGCCCTGCTGAACAAACAGAGTGTTTTTAGCCTGGTAATTATGTCATGGTCCGGGTTGGCAAGTGCATTTGGCCCGCTGTTAATTTACCTGAGTTTTGGGGGGAAACCGGGCAAAGTACATGCCATTACGGCCATTTTTACCGGCTTAGCGGTGGCATTGGTATGGAGGTTCCTGGGATGGGATTCCAAAATATATGAAGGTATGCCGGGGATACTTTCCGGGCTGGCAGTTTTCTATTTACCGATGCTGAAAAATCGTATTTTAGCTA
>CAYRBS010000708.1:0-1023 GCA_964422335.1 uncultured Mariniphaga sp.
ATTCTCGCTTCCAATATGAAGTCGAATATCGACGCGTCATTCACCCGCCGGTTTAATGCCATTATCGAGTTTGAAAATCCGGATACTGCAGAACGCCTGCAGTTATGGAAAAACTATCTTCCGCCGGGGATTAACCTGGATGAAAAAGTCAGTGTGGATAAAATAGCCCGGAAATACCACCTCTCCGGGGCCAGTATTGTAAATGTAATCCAGTATGCCGGGTTGCAAACCCTGGAGAAAAAATCAAAAACCATTTCAGGCGACGACCTTCTGAAAGGTATTCAAAAAGAGTATGAAAAAGAAGGGAAAATGATGCGCCCGGCGTAGGGAAGAAGGATTGTTTTCCTTTTCGGTAAAGGCCAAAAAAAATCCCGCCAACGTGGCGGGACTCAAAATTTTAAATGGTGTCGTATTTTAAACCAGCTTACGCCAGTTTAACATTTACTGCATTTAATCCTTTTCTTCCTTCTTCCAAATCAAAAGTAACTTCATCGTCTTCACGGATACTGTCTTTTAACCCGTTTGAATGTACGAAATACTCTTTTGAAGATTCTGAATCTTTAATGAATCCAAATCCTTTGGCTTCATTGAAAAACTTAACTGTTCCTTTGTTCATAATATAATTTTTAAATAACAGTGCAAGTTACGTATAATTATTGAAATATTCACTTTTTCAGGAAATTAATGTTATATTTGTCAAAAGGAAACATTTCCCTCGCGGTTGCTTGTTATCTTATATAATCAATTCTAATCTTATTTCTGATTCTGATTAAGCAAAAAAAGGAATGCTTTATTGAAAGCACTCATTATATTATGTTATATTAAATGAAAGGAAAAATGGTATGTACGAAAAGAAACTAAATAACATCAAATCTCCTGATCTGAGGAAGATGCAGGAGGTTGTAATTGATCTCAGGACGAGAATTTATATTGATGCCGATGCCGATCCGGAAGAAGCAAAGAAACGGTATGCTTCGCGCTACGATTTTAAAAAGCTTTAGAGTGGTTTGTGGCTGGGTACCT
>CAYRBS010000709.1:0-1023 GCA_964422335.1 uncultured Mariniphaga sp.
GCTTTTTTCACATCCTCTGCTTTATCGCGTTTACAAACCAGTACTGAATTTCCGTCCCGCACCACTATTACATCATCGAGGCCAATGACCGTTATCAGTCCTTCGTCTGTATAAACATACGAATTATGCGAATCGATAAAAATGGATTCTCCCGGCCCGGCATTTCCGTTTTCATCTTTTTCACTTAATTGATAAACCGACTCCCAACTGCCCAAATCGTTCCAGTCGAAATGGCCTTCCACAAGGAATAAATTGCGTGCATGCTCCATAATGCCATAATCAACTGAAATACTTTCAACTGCACGGTAAATGGTATCAAGTGTTTGCTCAAAAGAAGGATTGCCCATATCTGCCTGTATTTTTCGCAAGTCGGAATATAAACCGGGGGCAAATTGTTTTACGGCATGCAGAAACACCGGAATTTTAAAAATGAACATTCCGCTGTTCCAGAAAAAACCGCCCTGTTTCAAATATTCTGATGCCGTTGCTTCGTCGGGTTTTTCAACAAAACGTTCCACCTTAAACCGACGAATTTTTTCGTTGCCGGGAATTTCAGCAGCCGTTTTTACATACCCATAACCTGTTGCCGGATAAGTGGGCGTTATTCCAATGGTTACAATGCCGTCTTTTTCTGCGGCAATTTTTGCGCCTGCCAAAACCGTTTCACGGAAAAGTTTATCATTTTTTATTAGATGGTCGGACGGTGAAACCACCATTATTCCATCAGGATTTTCTTTTTCCGCATACATAGCGGCCAAACCGATGCAGGGAAGTGTATTTTTCCCCACCGGCTCATAAATCAGGTTTTCCCCGGGTAAGGCGGGAGTTTGTTTTTCCAGCACTCCGGCCTGTGATTTATTGGAAACAATGTAAATATTTTCCGGATCGGTAAAGGTCGAAAACCGCCTGATGGTGGATTGAAGCAGCGATTCATCCCCCACAATATTGAGGTATTGTTTGGGTTTTTCCACTCTGCTGCGTGGCCAAAAACGGGTCCCCGACCCTCCGGCCATAATGAGGCAA
>CAYRBS010000710.1:0-1023 GCA_964422335.1 uncultured Mariniphaga sp.
CATCGCAGCACAACAATTACACAGTTGAAAAGGCCGATCCGGTGGCGTTTTACAGTGAGCAGCCACCCAAAACTGCCTCGGTTGTATGGAATTACAATTACAACTGGAATGATAAAAAGTGGATGGAAAATCGGAAAAAGAACAACGCGCTCGACAGTCCGTTTTCAGTTTATGAAGTGCATCTTGAATCGTGGCGAAGGAAGCCCGAGGAAAGCAATCAGCCGCTGAGTTATTCTGAACTGGCCGAACAACTGGCCGAATACGTTAAAGAAATGGGATATACCCATGTAGAGTTGATGCCGGTTACCGAGTACCCGTTTTCGGGTTCGTGGGGTTACCAGGTTACCGGTTTTTTCGGGCCAACCAGCCGTTTCGGAACACCCGACGATTTTATGTATTTTGTGGATTACCTGCACCAAAACGATATTGGCGTTATCATGGACTGGGTGCCTTCGCACTTCCCGGGCGATTTACACGGACTCCATTTTTTCGATGGCACCTACCTGTACGAACACGAGGATCCGCGCAAAGGATATCACCCCGACTGGAGCAGCTACATTTTTAATTACGGCCGCAACGAAATCCGGAATTTCCTGATAAGCAGCGCCCACAGCTGGATGGAGCGTTTCCACATCGATGGAATCAGGGTGGACGCGGTGGCTTCCATGTTGTACCTCGATTATTCCCGGAAAGAAGGGGAATGGATTCCGAACAAACATGGCGGGCGCGAAAACCTGGAAGCGATCCAGTTTTTACGCGATTTGAACGAATCGCTTTACACCAAATTTCCCGACATTCAAACCATTGCCGAGGAATCGACTGCCTGGCCAATGGTTACCCGTCCGGTTTATACCGGCGGACTTGGTTTTGGCATGAAATGGAACATGGGCTGGATGCACGACACGCTGAGTTATTTTGCCCACGAACCCATTCATCGAAGCTATCATCATAATAATTTGACTTTCAGTATTATGTATGCGTTCAACGAGAATTTTATGCTTTCGTTGTCGCACGACGAGGTGG
>CAYRBS010000711.1:0-1023 GCA_964422335.1 uncultured Mariniphaga sp.
GGCCACTTGACCAGTGAGCTATTACGCACTCTTTAAATGAATGGCTGCTTCTAAGCCAACATCCTGGTTGTCTTGGCGACCCCACTTCCTTTCCCACTTAGCCTATACTTGGGGACCTTAACTGGTGATCTGGGCTGTTTCCCTTTCGACTATGAAGCTTATCCCACATAGTCTGACTCCTGAAGATAATGTACGGTATTCGGAGTTTGAATGGATTCGGTAACCTTGTTGGGCCCCTAGTCCAATCAGTGCTCTACAGCCGTACATCTTACTTCAAGGCTAGCCCTAAAGCTATTTCGAGGAGAACCAGCTATATCCAGGTTCGATTGGCCTTTCACCCCTATCCACAACTCATCCCATGGCTTTTCAACGCCACCGGGTGCGGGCCTCCACGGGGTCTTACTCCCGCTTCACCCTGGTCATGGATAGATCACCTGGCTTCGGGTCTACTCCCTGCAACTTGCGCCCTGTTCAGACTCGCTTTCGCTGCGGCTTTGCTGCTTTCAGCTTAACCTTTACGCTACAGAGAGTAACTCGCCGGTCCGTGATACAAAAAGTACGCGGTCGAGCCTTTATATCTGCTCTCCCACTGTTTGTAAACCCACGGTTTCAGGTTCTATTTCACTCTCCTTCCGGAGTTCTTTTCACCTTTCCCTCACGGTACTTGTTCACTATCGGTCACCCGGGAGTATTTAGTCTTGGAGGGTGGTCCCCCCTGCTTCACACGGACTTCCTCGTGATCCGTGCTACTTCGGATTGTATTACCACTAACTTGCCCTTTTAACTACAGGACTGTTACCTTCTCTGGTTAGCCTTTCCAGGCTATTTGTCTAAAGCTCGTTTTTAAGTGGCCTTATCTCTGCAAAGATAAGTGCAATACATCCTCACCAGACTATAGCAACGCTTGCAGACTTACACCATAGCCTTTTTGACTCATCCCCGTTCGCTCGCCGCTACTTGGAGAATCTCTTTTGATTTCTTTTCCTCAGGGTACTTAGATGTTTCACTTCCCCTGCTTGTCCT
>CAYRBS010000712.1:0-1020 GCA_964422335.1 uncultured Mariniphaga sp.
ACGCCGCATTTATGTGTTTTGCCCACGATGTAAATACCGGCGAAGTGGTCTGGACCATCGAATACGGTTACGACTCAACCGTGAGCCAGCCGCTTTACTGGAACGGGCTGGTATTCGTCAACTCGGGGTGGATTTTTCACGACAACAAACCCTCTTTTACCCGGCAATTTGCAGTAGATCCCACCGGCAAGGGCGATGTGACCGAAACCCATGTGAAATGGATGTACGAGGACGAAGTACCGCAAATCCCAACACCGGTAATTGTGGACGGGAAAATGTATATGGTGCACGATCGCGGAATGGTTACCTGCCTCGATGCCCTGACCGGTGAACCAATCTGGAAGGAAAAACTGCCCGGAAATTTCAATGCTTCACCCATTTATGCCGCCGGCAACATTTACTTTTTTAATGTGAAGGGCGACTGCACCATCATCCAACCCGGCGACTCATTTCAAAAAGTGGCCGAAAACACCATCGGCGAAACGGTAAAAGCCCTGCCTGTTTTTGTGCGCGACCAAATGATTCTGCGCACGCAAAAAAATCTTTATATGATAAAATAAAAGCAGGAGCAGTGTTTCCGTATGGCAGCGCATAGCTTTTTTAGTAAAGGCAAATGGATACTGTTTTGGTTTATGGTATCCGGCCCCTCATAATTGCATGGCATCCAAAAACATTTTTAGCCCTTCACAGCTAACGAAAAACAAGCATCGATTCATATAAAATCATTATTTTTGAAAAAACAGGTTTTATAAACAACATGAACACTGCTCCGTTTTCTAAACATATATTCTGGTCGTGGAAAAACGATGCCGATTTACCCGAAAGTGTAGTGGTTCGGCAAGTAATCGCCTACGGGGAAATTTCCGATTTCAGAAAACTTGCCGCGCTCCTTCCCAGGCAGCACATTATAGTTGCTATTGAAAAATGGCAAAACAAAGAAAAATATGCCAAACATATACATTTTCTGAAACAAGTTTTTTTGTATGAATAGTTCAGTTATCAACCCAGATTTTATGCCTT
>CAYRBS010000713.1:0-1019 GCA_964422335.1 uncultured Mariniphaga sp.
GGGTAAAATCCCATGGCGCTGAAAACATACCACGCCGAGGTTTGTCCGTTGTCTTCGTCGCCACAATATCCATCGGGATGAGGTGTATATAACCGGTTCATCACCTCACGCAACCAGTATTGTGTTTTCCATGGCTGACCTGCATAATTGTAGAGGTAAATCATATGTTGAATGGGCTGGTTCCCATGTGCATAATTTCCCATGTTCATAATCTGCATTTCGCGGATTTCATGAATTACCCTGCCATAATAGGAATCGTCGAAAATGGGAGGCACCACAAAAACGGAATCCAGCATTTGAATAAACTCATCTTTGCCACCCATCAAATCAACCAATCCCTGCACATCGTGAAAAACCGACCAGGTGTAGTGCCAGGCATTTCCTTCGGTAAAAGCATCGCCCCATTTAAACGGACTGAATGGGGATTGGAACGTCCCGTCTTCATTTTTTCCGCGCATGAGTTTGCTCTCCTTATCGAATAAATTTTTGTAATGCTGCGAGCGTTTCGCAAAGATTTCTATTTCTTCTTCCGGCTTGTCCAGGGCTTTTCCCAACTGATAGATACAAAAATCGGCAAAAGCATATTCTAACGTCCGGGCGGCATTTTCATTCACCCCTACATCATAAGGCACATATCCCAATCGGTTGTAGTAATCAACTCCATACCTGCCTACCGAGTGCATGGGGCCTTCATTTTCAGCGTTTTTCAATACGGCCTCCCACAGCGTTTCAATATCGTATCCGCGACAACCTTTCAGCCAGGCGTCGGCAACTATTGTAGCGGAGTTGGAGCCAATCATAACGTTCCGATGCCCCGGACTGGCCCATTCAGGCAGCCAGCCACTTTCTTTATATGTATTTACAAGCCCTTCCTGAATTTTTTCATTTAATGACGGATACATCAGGTTAAAAAAAGGAAAAACGGCCCGGAAAGTGTCCCAGAAACCATTATCGGTAAACATGTATCCGGGCAATACTTCTCCGTTGTAAGGACTGTAATGAATGATTTTTCCATCTTC
>CAYRBS010000714.1:0-1018 GCA_964422335.1 uncultured Mariniphaga sp.
AGTATGCGGAACTGGCAGAAAAGCTAAACTTTTCAATTTTATTTCAGGAATTCAAACAGGAACTGGGCAATATTTTTTTCAAAATCATCCATGTGCTTTACCGGGGTGTGTCCAACACCTTGAATTGTAACCAGTTCATTTTTAATGTCATTTTTGTCCAATTCCGCTTTCAGTTTCAGAGAATTGGCATAATCAACCAACTCATCATCCGTTCCATGGACAATGATTGTTGGTGGATCGCTTTTATCTACATCTGGCTCTCCCCATTCAGACGAAGGGCTGCCCCAAAGATTAACAAATGCGATTATTCCGGACTTGTCCACGCCAGGAATGTTCTTGTTATCGTTTAAGCACAAATTCGTACCCAGAATTCCTCCTGCAGATCCTCCTGCAACTATGATTTCTGAAGGATCTATTTTTAGCATTTCGGCATTTTGGCGAAGCCAAAGAAGTGCTTTTCCTGCATCCTCAACTGCATCAAAAATGGTTTCTTCGACACTTTCGAACGGCTTTTCACGAAGCCTGTAATCGATGGATAATCCCACGTAACCTCTCATGGCAAACCGTTTGGCCAGTTCAACAATGTACGATTGACTTTTATCGTTTCCCGGCCGGAATCCGCCTCCATGAATCCATAAAATAACCGGACGGTTCAGTTGTTCATCCTCATGCGGTGTATAAATATCAAGCTTCAGGTTTTCCAATTCACCTTTTTCATTGACAGATTCAGCGAATTTTATATCTTTCTGAATGTCAACTTCTTCAAAGATTTTATTTAAATACCGGGAGTTTTCAGATTTCTGTGTTTCCTTTGTTTTATAAGGAAAAGAAAAACCTGCATGAAAAAATATAACAACAAAAATAAACAGAAATAAACTTACACCTGAATTACGAAACATAGTCCTGACTTTTGATAATTATACAATAAAGTTAAAGAAATTTCAACTTCTAAAGGTTTTATTCGGAGAATCCCAGTGAATGCGGGCAACAAAAACGCTACCATCGGAACCATATTTTT
>CAYRBS010000715.1:0-1018 GCA_964422335.1 uncultured Mariniphaga sp.
TCCGCTGGATTTCGGGTGGGGAAGTAGTTTTTCGCGGAGCACAGTTTTCATTAAAAGAAAATCCCGAAGTTGAAAAGTACGTTCGCGCCGAAATTTTCGGTCCGGGTGAGGTTATAATGGGAACCCAACCGTTTGGGATTAGATAAAAAGAAATTGTTTTTAAACCTTCAAGGTTTTTCCGCATAGCGGTTCCTTCGGAAGAAACCTTGAAGGTTCATTGCAATCGACTTAAAATTCCAGTGACTTTATATTTTCAAAAATCAAGTCGAAATCACGGTCCCTGTGAATAACCTTTTGTGAATTTTTTAAAGCATAATACGCAATTAAACAGTCGTTTGATTTGCGGATTGTAATCCCTTTTTTTCGCAGGTGACGATAAATTTGTGCGGCACCAATGGCGGCATTTACAGGGTTTTCTGTCAAAATCGGTAATGCAAGAAATGAGTCTTTTACTTCTTCAAATGACTTATCATATCTGATGCCTTGCAGTATTTCCTGTATAATCACGGGACAGGTGAAAACAGGCAAATCTTCTTTTAAATAGTATGTAAGTAACTTCACCTCCTCTGATTCGGTTCCTGAAAAGAAATCAATCCAAATGCTCGTGTCGAACAAAAGGCCATTTTTCATGAATTCCGCATTTCATCAAGGTTTCCTTCCCAGGTAACTTTTCCTTTCATTTGAAGAAGTCTGGCCCGTTTTATCGATTCCACTGTATTTTCAAGCGAAAAATTGATGGCCTCTTTCATCGACTTTAACCGGTATTTTTCCATAACCTCTTTTACCAAATCCAAATCTATTTCAATATTTGTTCTTTTATACATTGCATTATTATTGAATACACAAAAATAGCAAAAAATTTACACATTTAGTACAGTGTATTTTTTTAACGGAGGTTTTTTTCAAAGAAAATAGGGTGGACAAGTTATTCAAACTGTTCATTGCTGAAATGCCTTTCGGTACTCCGAGGGCGTTTTGTTCATCACCACCTTAAAGTAGTGGTTGAAATTGGCCAGGT
>CAYRBS010000716.1:0-1018 GCA_964422335.1 uncultured Mariniphaga sp.
CAAAAAAATACGAGGTGTCAGATTTGGCAATAGGATTGACAATTGTTGCATTTGGTACTTCGGCTCCTGAATTAGTGGTAAATAGTATTGCTTCTGTGAATGGTAACGCTGACATTGTTGTTGGAAATATTATTGGAAGCAACAATTTCAATTTGTTTATTATTCTTGGATTATCAGGACTAATTTTTCCGATTAAAGTTCAAACCTCGACAGCATGGAAAGAAATACCAATTTCACTTTTTGTTTCAGTAATATTATTTTTCATACTAAATGATTTCGTATTCGCTGGACATGCTTATTCTAATCGAATTGACGGATTGATAATGTTGGTATTGTTTTGTCTTTTCTTGTATTATGTTTTCAATCAAATGAAAAATGACCCTCAAACAGTTACAACTGAAAACCAAAAATCTTCATTTAAGGTTTGGGGGTTAATAATCGCTGGATTAATCGGATTGATATTGGGAGGACAGCTCGTTGTAGAGAATAGTGTAGGTATCGCAAACACATTAGGTGTTAGTGAAAAAATTATCGGCTTGACTATTGTTGCCGCTGGAACATCATTACCAGAATTGGTAACTTCGATTGTTGCTGCAACAAAGAAAAATAGCGATATAGCAATTGGAAATGTGATAGGTTCTAATATTTTTAATATTCTTTTTATTTTGTCAATAAGTAGTCTTATTAAACCAATTGACTATAATCATAAGTTTAATTTGGACATATATATTTTAATCGGGGGAACTATTTTTCTATTTTCATCAATGTTAACCGGAAAACGGAAAAAATTAGATAGATGGGAAGCTGGAGTTTTATTTGGTTTTTACATTATATATACAGCATATTTAGTGATGAAAGAAATATAAAAAACACACCACAATCCAGTAGATGATTGGTGAGCCGTTAAGCCCACCGGAGCACCGCTCATACCGCCGTACTTACGAGTCTGGTATTCAGCCGTTCGTTAACCCACATTGCGAGCTTCGCCTCTAAAAAGTAGAAAAATCGGTTAATAACC
>CAYRBS010000717.1:0-1016 GCA_964422335.1 uncultured Mariniphaga sp.
TTTTTTATTTTTCCCAGTTCATTCATCAGGTTCACCTTGTTGTGCAAGCGCCCGGCCGTGTCGATAATAACCACATCGGCATTGTTGGCCTTTGCCGAAGAGAGTGCATCGTAGGCAACAGATGCCGGGTCGGAACCCATTTTTTGCTTCACAATGGGGACATCCACCCGCTGTGCCCAAATCTCAAGCTGTTCGATGGCAGCGGCGCGAAATGTATCAGCAGCACCCAGGTACACCTTTTTACCCGCCTTTTTAAACTGGTAAGCCAGTTTGCCAATGGTAGTGGTTTTCCCCACACCGTTCACTCCTACCACCATTATAACATATGGTTTTTCTGTTTCAGGGAAATCGAAGTCCGACACATCGGACGAGTTATTTTCATCGAGCAGGGCGGTAATTTCTTCTTTTAAAATGTCGTTCAGTTCATCAATTCCCATGTATTTATCACGGGCCACCCGTTCTTCTATCCGTTCAATAATTTTCAACGTGGTATCAACACCTACATCCGAAGTAATCAACACCTCTTCCAGGTTATCAAGAACCTCGTCATCGACTTTCGACTTACCTACAACGGCCCGTCCCAGTTTCTTAAAAACACTCTCCTTGGTTTTCGAAAGACCTTTGTCGAGGTTTTCTTTTTTACTTTTCGTAAAGCTTCCGAATATTCCCATTGAATTTTTATTTGAGATGGCTAAAAATAGTAATATTTTCCGGTAACCCCGCAACAGAAATCAGGAAACAAAAAAAGCTTCCACCACCGGGTGATGAAAGCTTTTCCTGCTTATGCGGCAAACCATTATTGTTTTTGAAAATAATTTTTTACCTCGTCGTTAACAATCACTTCTTCTTTAAACATGTATGCGCCGGTTTCCGGTGATTTAACCATGCGAATCACTTTTGAGTGTCCTTTACCGGCACCTTTTTGTAATGTTGCAACTGCTTTCTTTGCCATAATTCAATCTATTTTATTTCTTTATGAACAGTAACTTTTTTCAATACGGGGTTGTACTTTTTCT
>CAYRBS010000718.1:0-1015 GCA_964422335.1 uncultured Mariniphaga sp.
AAAGTCACCTTCTAAAATTAAATATTATGCTGAACCGGTTTTTCAAATTAAAAGAGAATCACACCTCCGTAAAAACAGAAATCCTGGCAGGGATAACCACGTTTATGACGATGGCCTACATCCTGGCTGTAAACCCCGACATCCTGAGCAATACCGGGATGGATAAAAACGCACTGTTCACAGCCACGGCCCTTTCGGCAATGGTGGCAACCATTGTAATGGCGCTATGGGCAAAGCTTCCGTTTGCTTTGGCGCCGGGCATGGGACTGAATGCATTTTTTGCTTTTACAGTGGTACTGGGAATGGGGTATAGTTGGCAATTTGCTTTAACCGCTGTTTTTATTGAGGGAATTCTTTTCATTATCCTTACGGCTTTTAATATTCGCGAACTTATTGTGAACGCCATTCCGCTTTCGCTGAAACATGCGGTTTCTGCCGGGATTGGGTTATTTATCGCTTTTATAGGGTTGCAAAATGCCGATATAATTATTGCAAACGAAGCCACATTGGTTGGCCTCGGCGATATGGGTTCGCCCGCAGTACTGGTTGCGTTGGGGGGTATTGTTTTAACTGCCGTGTTACTGGCCCTGAAAGTAAAAGGTGCGCTGTTAATCGGTATATTTGTGGCAACCATAGCCGGACTTCCGTTGGGAGTAACGCAAATGCCTGACGGGCACTTAGTAGATGCACCCCCGTCGCTCTCCCCTATTTTCTTCAAATTCGATTTTTCGCAGGTGTTTACCCTCGATATGCTGATTGTGCTGTTCACCTTCCTTTTTGTGGATATGTTCGACACCGTGGGAACGCTGGTTGGAGTTTCTGACAAAGCCGGAATGCTCACAAAAGACGGGAAAGTGCCACGTGCAAAGCAGGCGCTGTTTGCTGATTCAATCGGTACTACCTTTGGTGCCATATTCGGAACAAGTACAGTAACTACCTACGTTGAAAGCGCATCGGGTGTGGCCGAAGGCGGAAGAACAGGACTTACTTCGCTTACCACGGCAGGCTTGTTTTT
>CAYRBS010000719.1:0-1014 GCA_964422335.1 uncultured Mariniphaga sp.
TTATGGCTCGATTTACAAGAATAGAAGTGGCATTGAAAATGAAAGAGACCGGGATGATCCCGGTGTTTTACAATGCCGATGCAGAAGTATGCAAAAAAGTGGTAAAAGCATGCTACGATGGGGGAGTGCGGGTATTTGAATTTACCAACCGCGGCGATTTTGCCACCCTCATTTTTGCTGAATTGAATAAATGGGCAGCCCAGGAATGCCCGGAAATGATCATGGGCGTTGGCTCCGTCATTGATGAGGGAACAGCTGCCATGTATATTGCACTGGGAGCTAATTTTATTGTGTCTCCGCTTGTCGATGAAGCAACGGCCAAAGTCTGCAACAAGCGGAAAATTGCCTGGAGCCCCGGTTGCGGAACTGTTACCGAAATTGGTCGCGCCCACGAACTGGGTGCCGAGGTGGTAAAAATATTTCCCGGCTCGCAGGTGGGGGGCCCCGGTTTTGTAAAGGCTGTGAAAGGCCCCATGCCATGGACCAGCATTATGCCAACGGGAGGCGTTTCGCCTGACGAAGAGAACCTGAAGGAGTGGTTCCGGGCCGGAGTTACCTGCGTAGGAATGGGGTCTAAGTTATTCCCCAAAGAAGAACTGGCAAATGAAAATTATTCCTACATTACGCAAAAATGCCGGGAAGCGCTGAAAATAATCAGTAAATATAAATTATAATCAAATTCAAACGAATGATATTCAACAGATTAACTAAAATTTTGGGAGGGGTGCTTTTGCTGGCATCCTTCTCGTGCATTGCCCCTTCCGACAAAACAGAACTAAAGCTGGCGCACGGTTTACCTACCGATCATCCGGTACATAAAGCCATGATGTTTATGGCCCAGCGAAGCAGTGAGTTGTCGGACGGAAAGATGACAATTGATGTGTATCCGTCGGAACAATTGGGATCGGAACAGCAATGTGTGGAGCTGACGCAGATCGGCAGCCTGGCCATTACAAAAGTATCGGCTGCTGTGATGGAGAGTTTTGCCGAAGATTATAAAGTGTTCGGACTGCC
>CAYRBS010000720.1:0-1013 GCA_964422335.1 uncultured Mariniphaga sp.
ATTCCCGAAGGAAAAGTGCGCGGTGTGAAAAGCGCCACCATCAACGCGACTTACAGTGAAAATACGTTTACCGCGACTGGTGAAGCAGAACTCGATATTCCCGGTATCCAGCAGGGAAATATGGAAGTCGTTTACGGAGAAGAAGGATTTTCCGTCAGCGGCGATTTCGATTTAAAGGACGACATTCCCGGCATCCGGGGCGGCAATGTTTCAGCAACTGTTGCCAAACAATCCGGCGAAGAAGGCTACAGCGTGAGTGTTTCCGGAACGGCGCAGCCCGATATTCCCGGAATTGACAGTTCGCTGACGGTTTCTTACGACAACGGCGCCCTGACCATTGAAGGATCGGCAGCGTACAGCCGGGGAATGTTGTCGGGAACCGTAAATATCGGCGCCACCAACCGGCCTGTTGGCGACGATGGCGAACCGGCGGGCGATCCCGACGATACCATGCGCGTTTACGGCGGCGGCAGTTTAACGCTTACACTCACTCCGTGGTTGCAGGCTACCGCAGGCGTTCAGTTTTTACAGAACGGCGAAATCGAGGTAACCGGTCGTATTGGTCTTCCCGACACGGTGGATGTATTCGACAGGAAATCCATCGATCGCAACCTGTTTACGGCGCCTGCCGTTGAAATCCCTATTTTTGCCATTCCACTCGGTCCACGCAGCATCGGACTGGTAGCCCGGATTACCGGCGGCCTCGACTTTTCTGCCGGTTTCGGGCCGGGGCAGTTACGCGATTTATATGCCGATGTGACTTATAATCCGGACCGGGAAGAGGAAACAACGATTTCCGGTCACGGCGAATTTGCTATTCCTGCCGACGCCGGCCTGACGCTCAGGGGCGATTTGGGCCTTGGTGTCAGCGTGGGAATTGCCAGCCTGACCGGTGGTATTGAAATTGCCGGAACACTCGGATTGGAAGGTGAAGCAGCCTCCGAAGTGGATGTAAACTGGAGCCCGCAAACCGGCCTGGCGTTGGATGCTACCGGACGAGTCACTGTGAATCC
>CAYRBS010000721.1:0-1009 GCA_964422335.1 uncultured Mariniphaga sp.
AAAATAAAGGTTATCCCTTTTTAACAGAGGAAATTCTGCTAATAACCGTCGATTTTGAAAGGTAGCTTTCTGTGGGGGTGTAAACAAACAGGCAGGTGCCGTCTTTGATGGTTTCAATTATTTCCTTGCTCAACTCTTCAGGAACAGCCGGGCAACCCAGGCTCCGGCCAAGCCGGCCGTATTGCTCAATAAATTCAGGAGACACATAATCGGCACCATGAATAACAATGGCGCGTTCGCGTGCTTTATCGTTAATTCCGTTTTCAATACCATCAAGCCGGAGAGAAAAGCCATGTTTTCCAAAATAGGTTTCACCAGTGGTATAAAAACCGGGACTGCTGGTGTAGGAACCTGGTTTGTTGGAAAAATTTTCGGCCATAACATTGCCCGTATTTCGCCCGTGGGAAACCAGGCAACGATACAATACTTTTGCCTCCACAAGGTCGAGTACCCATAGCCTTTCCTGATTGGAAGGCAAGCTGAAGTCGATAATGGTTATCACTTCCGGGCGATTGATAGTATGCTCTTTTTTAAGCAGTTCGTAACCGGAAAGTGCGGTTTGGAGTAAGTCTGAGGCAGGAAGTTCAGAAGCGTTTTCTGTGTTTGTTTGTTTAAATTTTTCTATCAGCAGGGATGAATTATTGCCGCTGTTGGAAGCAACACTCCACTCACTTATCGTAAAAACAAAAACCAACAAGAAAAAAATAATAAGGGTTTTTTTAATTCGCATGGGATAAAAGTAATTGTTTTTTATTGGTATTCAGTGTTTTTCTGTTAAAAAATGTGTGAATGATGTAAATATTAATTGGAATTATGTAATACTTTTACAGGTTAATCATCGAAATGCGAAAAATGAGAACTGCATTTTAAAACTGTTTTCAACAATAGCCGGGATTGCAACTCCGCGCTACTGGAGTTTACTGTTTTTATCAACCTGATTTTTATTCAGTTAATTTATATTTTAATGATTGAAACTGACAAACGACGATGGATTGAAATAGCAGCAGTT
>CAYRBS010000722.1:0-1006 GCA_964422335.1 uncultured Mariniphaga sp.
TTAAATGTCTCGTTTCCAGTCGGTATTTTTTACCCAATCCGCAAGAAACCGGGCATTTTCAAATGGAAGTCCGGGAATAAAACCGTGCCCCAGGTTAAAAATCCAGTTTTGGTTTTTACTGCCAAATTCAACATATTTTTCCAGTACTTTTTCTATCGCTTCCCGGCTGCCATAAAGCAAGCGCGGGTCGATGTTGCCCTGCAACCCGATTTCAGGATGTACCAACCTGCGCGCCGCGGGCAGCGAAGTTTGCCAGTCGATACTCAGAAAATCGCAAT
This sequence comes from uncultured Mariniphaga sp., assembly GCA_964422335.1. GTDB lineage: Bacteria > Bacteroidota > Bacteroidia > Bacteroidales > Prolixibacteraceae > CAYRBS01. The sequence continues at coordinate 279 of CAYRBS010000722.1, forward strand.
GCTCCGGTGTTATTTCGGCAATCCCGGTTCCCAGTCCTTTTGGAAAGAAAATAAACGGTACATTTTCTTCCCGGACGGCAGCCGCCATTTTTTTCACCGAAGGCATAAACATTTTTTGGTACAAATCGAACGGGACCAGCCCGGCGTGCGTATCGAAAAACTGAAAAACTTCCACCCCGTGCCGGATTTGTTCTTTCGCGTAAACGATGGAAAGCTCCGTAATTTCATCTATCAGGGTCCGGGCTGTTTCCGGGTTTTGGTAAATAAATCTAATGGCATCCGGAAAATCACCTTTCCGGCCCAGCCCCTGCAGCATAAAAAGCAAAACGGTAAGTGGTGCCCCGCAAAAACCAATTAATGGAATATTGCCCGGACGGGTTTTGATGATTTCATCCACCACATCGTAAATGTAAGTGAGCTTAGAAGGGTCAGGGCTCAGGCCTTTCAACGGATTGCTCCGCTGGGCCAGCGGTTTTTCGAAAACCGGCCCGGCATCGGTAAAATCGAGGCCCATTCCCATGGCATACGGAATGACGAGAATGTCGCTGAATAAAATAGCGGCATCCACCTCCAAATCGTAAACCGGCAAAAGTGTCACTTCTGCAGCCACTTTGGGGTTTTGCATCATCTGCCAAAAGGTATATTTTTCCTTAATTTTAAGGTACGAAGGCAATACCCGTCCTGCCTGCCGCATAAACCAAACAGGCGGGCGGCTGGTGGGTTTTCCT
>CAYRBS010000723.1:0-1006 GCA_964422335.1 uncultured Mariniphaga sp.
CTACCGGTAAACACGTAACTCCCGGTCTCATCGATGCTCATTCCCACACCGGATTGCAGGGCGGTGGCAATGAGATGATGCAGGCGGTGACGGCGAACGTACGCATTCGCGATATCCTGAATCCGGAGGATATCAACTTCTACCGCGAATTGGCAGGTGGTATCACTGCCTCGTTTGAACTTCATGGTTCGGCCAACCCCATCGGCGGGCAGAACGCCCTTGTGAAACTCCGGTGGGGCGCTGCGCCCGAGGATATGATATTCACTGAGGCACCGCCAACTCTCAAATTTGCCCTGGGAGAAAATGTTAAACAAACTCACTGGGGGGATGAGTTTACTTCCCGGTATCCCCAAACCCGGATGGGTGTGGAGCAGATTATCCGCGACCGGCTGAAAGCAGCTAAAGAGTACCAGGAGGAATGGAACCGGTATCGGGACCAGCCGGAACGGGTACCGCCCCGGCGTGATTTAGTGCTGGAAGCGCTGGCCGATGTCCTCCGGGGAGACCGGATTATTCATTGCCATGCTTATCGACAGGATGAGATGCTCATGTTCATGCGGGTTGCAGAGGAATTCGGAATTACTGTGGGTACTTTTCATCATGTGCTGGAAGGATACAAGGTAGCAGAAATCATTCAGCAGCATGGTGCTTTTGCATCCACTTTCAGTGACTGGTGGGCCTACAAATTCGAGGTGTATGATGCGATTCCATTCAACGGAAAGTTAATGCAGGATGTGGGAGTTTTGGTGTCTTTCAATTCGGACAGCGACCTGTCATCGCGTTTTATGCACCTGGAGGCTGCAAAAGCTATGAAATACGGCGGGTTATCCGAAGAGGAAGCGCTAAAACTTATCACCCTTAATCCTGCCAGGCAACTGCATATAGAGGAACGGGTCGGTTCTCTGGAGCCCGGTAAAGATGCGGATTTCGTTATTTGGAGCGGGCCGCCGCTGTCGGCTTATACCCGTTGTGAACAAACCTGGATTGATGGCCGAAGGTACTTTGA
>CAYRBS010000724.1:0-1005 GCA_964422335.1 uncultured Mariniphaga sp.
CGCCGTGGCTTTTGCTGGGGCTTATTTTTGCCGGGTTGCTGAAGGTATATTTTCCGCAAAAACATATCGATAAATACATGGGGAAATCCAATTCCCGTTCGGCTGTAAACGCCTCTTTAATTGGAATACCCATGCCATTATGTTCCTGTGGCGTTATTCCCACGGGTATTTCCTTTTTCCGGAATGGGGCTTCCAAAGGTTCTACCAATTCCTTTCTGATTTCTACCCCGCAAACCGGTGTCGATTCTATTTTGGCAACCTACTCCATGCTGGGCTGGCCTTTTGCGCTGTTACGGCCGTTTGTGGCGTTTTTTACCGGCGTGGCCGGAGGAATTGTTACCAACCTGTTTGTGAAAGATAAACCCGCTCCGCCGGCTTCTTCTTATGCGAATGTAAAATTAGATGCCGGAGCAATGGCGAAAAAAGACGATAATTGCAACGATGACTCCTGTGGATGCCACGAACCCAAAACGGAAGACAAACGGCATTCGCTGGTGCGGGCGGCCGATTATGCTTTTGTGGAGTTGTTGCAGGATATAGCCAAATGGCTGGTGATAGGCTTTTTGTTTGCGGCGCTGATTTCGGTGGCATTGCCCGATGATTTTTTCAGCTCATTTAAAGGGCTGGGCCTGGTTGAACTGCTGGTTGTTTTAGCCGCATCCGTTCCCCTCTATGTTTGTGCTACCGGTTCCATTCCCATTGCCGCGGTACTGTTGATGAAGGGAGTTTCTCCCGGAGCTGCGCTGGTATTTCTGATGGCCGGGCCGGCAACCAATGTGGCAACCATGACCGTTCTCGGCAAAACAATGGGGCGTAAATCGTTGATGGCGTACATGGCTACTATTATTGGCGGGGCAATACTATTCGGATTGCTGGTCAATGCGTTTATTCCTGCCGACTGGATTTTGAGCAAAGTGGTACACATTCACGGCGATGGAGAAGGCCATGAAATGCTTCCTTCGTGGTTAATGTGGTCGTCAGCCATTGTGCTGATTGTTTCCATGG
>CAYRBS010000725.1:0-1001 GCA_964422335.1 uncultured Mariniphaga sp.
GGTGCCATGTGGGGACCGGTGGCATACATCTGGATTATCCTGGGTTCTGTTTTTGCCGGCGCTGTCCACGACTATTTTTCCGGAATGCTTTCCATCAAACACAAAGGACTTAGCATCACCGAAATTGTGGGAATTTACCTGGGCCTCACAACCAAGCAAATCATGCGGGCTTTTACCGTATTTTTAATGGTAATTGTAGGTGCCGTATTTATTCTCGGCCCGGCAAAAATCCTGGCCGGCCTGACTCCCGATTATGCCACAATGACTTTTTGGGTGTGGGTGGTTTTTGGTTATTATGTTCTTTCTACCCTGCTGCCCATTAACAAGGTGATAGGCCGTGTTTATCCCGTTTTCGGATTTGCCCTGCTGTTTATGGCCATAAGCTTAATTATCGCTTTATTTTCGCAGGGGTATCACATTCCCGAGCTTTCAGTAGATAATTTTAAAAACTTTCACAACCAGGCCGGTGATTTCCCCATTTTTCCCATGTTGTTTATTACCATTGCCTGTGGTGCCATTTCAGGGTTTCATGCAACGCAGTCACCCCTGATGGCACGCTGTATGACAAATGAAAAACTGGGGCGCCGTGTATTTTATGGTGCCATGATTACCGAGGCTGTGGTTGCCATGATTTGGGCCACCATCAGCATGAGTTTCTTTGGCGGAATACGCGAATTGAACGAAATTATGGTGGAACACCAGGGAAATGCTGCCTGGGTGGTAAACGAAACAGCCAACGGACTTTTAGGAACATTTGGAGCTTTCCTGGCCATCCTGGGAGTGGTAGCTGCTCCCATTACTTCAGGCGATACTGCATTCAGGAGTGCCCGTCTCATTGTCGCCGATTTCCTTAACCTGAAACAAGGACCTCTGAAAAACCGGCTGCTTATCAGCATTCCGTTGTTTGCCATCGGTTTTTTCCTTACCCAAATCAACTTCGATGTTATCTGGCGTTACTTCGCCTGGTCGAACCAAACGCTGGCAACCGTGGTACTTTGGAC
>CAYRBS010000726.1:0-1000 GCA_964422335.1 uncultured Mariniphaga sp.
CGCGACCGGCCCCGCCCGGAACCCTGGCCCGATCCCAGCCGCTTGTATTTGTATAAACTAAAAAAATAAAAAAAATGAGGAAAACGTTAATGTTTACTGCTTTACTAACGGCAATTTTTGTTGGCCAGTCGTGCCAAAACAAACCTGAACAGGAAACGGCTGGTTTTATTGAGGAAAATGTAAATTTTGCCGCCGAACAATACGAATTACAAACCGATATTATTGAAGCATCGGACGAGGTGCTTAATCCCCGGACCTTCATCGACGGCGAAATTGAATATGTGCCTCCCCGGGCCTGGACTTCCGGTTTTTTCCCGGGAAGCATGTGGTATTTGTACGAACTGACCGGGGATGAAAAATGGAAAAACCGGGGAACCAAATATACGGAAGCCATCGAGGAGGTAAAAAACCTCACCAGCCACCACGATGTGGGATTTATGATTGGCAGCAGTTTTGGCAACGGACTTCGTCTAACAGAAAATGAGGACTATAAAGAGGTGATTGTGCAGGCAGCCAAATCGCTTTCCACCCGATTCAGGCCCGTTGCCGGTGTTATCCAGTCGTGGAACGTAACGGGTGGCTGGCAGGCAGAACGCGGCTGGGAATGCCCGGTAATCATCGACAACATGATGAACCTGGAACTGCTTTTCAAAGCCACCGAGTTATCGGGCGATTCTTCTTTTTACAACATAGCGGTCAGCCACGCCGATAAAACCATGGAGCACCATTTCCGTCCCGATTACACCACATGGCATGTGATTGATTACAGCCTCGAAGACGGCTCAGTGCGAAACAAACATACCGCCCAGGGGCACGCGCACGAGTCCACCTGGGCGCGGGGGCAATCGTGGGGAATTTATGGTTACGTAATCTGCTACCGCGAAACCGGCAATCCGGCATACCTTGAGCAGGCCGAAAAAGCATTCGAGGCGGTGGCCAGCCATCCCAACATGCCCGAAGATGGAATTCCCTACTGGGATTTCAATGCACCCGATATTCC